>JAGQQB010000062.1 GCA_020426425.1 Planctomycetaceae bacterium
TGCGCTGGCGTTTCAGGGAACAGCGCCAGCGTTGCAGACCCTCTGCCTGATCTTCGGACTCTCGTTGGGGGTCATCTCCTGCTTGAGCATGACGCTGGGGAATCTCGCCGCATACACCCAAAACAACCTCAAACGGATGCTCGCCTATTCCACCATCGCGCACGCTGGCTACATGGTGATGGCGATTTCCGCATTGATGGTCCTGATCTCAGATGGTTCCGATCCGGTCTCCGCCGCCGCCTGTATTGAAGGCTTGATGTACTACATCGCGGTCTACCTGTTCATGAACCTCACCGCATTCGCCATCGTCGCCTTCGTTCGCAATGAGACTTTCCGCGAAGACATCGATGCCTACAACGGCCTGTCGGCCAGTGGCCCGATCACCAAGTTGCTCTGCCTGTGCCTGCTGTTCGCGTTCGTCAGTCTGATTGGTCTGCCCCCGATGGCTGGCTTCTTCGGGAAATTCGCCATCTTCGCGTCCGCGCTCAAGGCGGGTAGTGTCCACTGGTTCCTGTGGGTGGTGCTCGTGTTGGGTGGCCTCAATACAGTGTTCAGTCTGTTCTACTACCTGCGTGTGCTGCGGGCCGTCTTTATTCTGCCGCCGGCAGACGAGACCAAGACCGTGGAAATCCCGGGCTTCAACGGAGCCTATGTCGCTCTGATCACGCTGCCGATCCTTGCCTTGGGGATGTCGACCCTGATGGGCGATCTGAGCAGCACCGCGCACGAAGTCGCACAGCACCTGTTCCAATAATCTTCCGCACCTTTTGACTGACCCAGCTCGCTCATGGCCGTTATCGCGATCAACGAACTGCTCAACGATCTGCTGATCGCCATTCACCGCAGTCTGGTGCTATTCGCGGACGAAGTCTCGCCGTGGGCGTCTGAGTCGGCTCAGGCATTCCAGAGCGAAGTGACTTCCCTCGCCCAGCGGCAACGCGTGGACGTCGGACGAATCGCAGCGCTGCTCAATCAGCGGGGCGAAGCGATCGACTTCTCCTACTTCCCGCACGAATTCACGAGTCTGCACTTCGTCTCGCTCGACTACCTCGCCGAACGGCTCATCGCCGGTCAGCGCGAACTGGTCAGCCAATTGGAAGCTGCCGTCGACGGCCTGTCCGACGATCCACAGGCGCAAGAAGTCCTGCGAACGGTCGCGACCTCGCAGCGTGAAGGACTCGTGCAATTGCTGGCGAGTGCTCCGAAGTAACTGGCGGGAGAACACACCATGGACAAGGCCCAAACCGTCTTGAGGTTTCCGTTCCTCAATTGGGCCTGGGGGGACCATGCGGTCTGCTTATCGGACCAGCACACCCGATATGAGATTGATGACGTGCTTGGTGCCGGGGGGTTGGGTGTCGTGTTTTCCGCACAGGGTCGGGCATTGAAGACCCTCAGGCTTCATGACCAGCGGCATGTAGGCCCGGTGAGCCAGGCGGCATTCTCAACTGAGTATGCCAACCGTCGCGCGAAGTTCGTCGATTGGTTGCGCTCTCCCGAAGGGCAAAACCAAAACTATCGACTCCAGCGGGAGGCAGCCATCCTCAGCCGGTTGACGCACCCCCATGTTGTGAAAGTCCAGGGGTCCGTTGGGCGCGTCAACCTTGCGTCACACGTTCATTTGCGCTACTTCATGATGGAGCAGCTTGCCGGGACGACGCTGAAGACCATCTTTACGGACCACTTGAATCGTGGCTATCCGCGTGATTATGCACGCATCTGCCTGATTGCCTATCGGATCTGCTGGGGATTGTCCGCTCTGCATGATCTCGGGATTGTCCATCGAGACCTCAAACCCTCAAATGTCTTCATCAAGGACCAAGACCAGCCGTGCATTGTGGACTTGGGATTGGGCTGCCAATCTGCCGACACTTACGTCTCGGTGCAGAAGGACTCTCAGGGCATCGTTCTGGATGCGAATCAGCAACCTCACCCCAAACCGCCACTGACCCCGGACTTTGCCCCCTGGGAGCAGATTCATCCTCCTGTGGATCACCGGGAAGATGCCCGTATGGATCAGTTTGCCCTGGGGGTTATGTTGTATTTCTATGCGGCAAGCCAGTTTCCGTACCCCGATCTTAGTCGCAATGCCAGTGCACGCGCGCCAGGAAACTCCTATGTCGTGCCCGCACTATTCACGTTTGATGCCCATGTCCCCGCTGCCTACGTAGCGTTGACGAATCGCCTGCTCCAGAAAACGCCGGACGACAGGTTCACCAACATCCGTGATGTGATGGCTCATCTGGAACAGATGGTTCCTCCAGAGACGCATCTCGCAGTTCGTTCCGAAGCCGTCGGCGTCGTTTCAGGTGGTGCGACCCGACCAGATGTCCGAGATCTCATCGAGGCGTGCCGCACGCTCCGTCATGAACTGGCAACCGATGTGAGCCTGACTCCAGGACAGATCACTCAAGAGAGACTGAGGACATTAAGAGAAAACCAGCGAATCAAGCTTGCTGGGGTGATCCCTTCACCCGTTTCAGACGTTTACACCAGGGCAATTGAGCGAGCATTGGACAATTTGCCGACCTCAACGACCGACAGTTTCGAGTTGCTGGAAGGCATCGACCAATTTGATCTCGCTGTCTCTGACTTAGCCACTACGCTCGCCGAGATCGATCTTCTGCTTGCCCGCCGGGAGGTGTAACGTGAAAACCAGCACAACATGCCGCAAGGCAAAGCAAAAGAACACATTGCGACAATTTGAGCTTGATTTTCCTCAACCCCACACATTAAGGACGTAGTAATAGGTTAGGTCTACCGACGAGAATGTATCCAATGTTGGCCACAAGACTTGTGGAATTCGTTCGTGTATTGCATACTCCCCGCAAGGGAGCTGTGGATCCGGTACGCACGCGGGGACAACAAGTGGTAGACGAAGCTAACGGGGTCTTCGATGGCCTGGATGACGTTGTGAGGGCGGCAAAGTGTACGGCGCAACGTCGCCGTCTTATTAGATTTCAGTCAGCGGTGGCCATCTTGGCGTCGAGACTGGAGGCTTTGGCCGACGAATTTAAGAAAGAAAAGGACGTCCGACCGGAAGCCATTGGGCACCTTCGCTTTCGATTCGATGAACTTGTCTCCCATTTCCACTACACCGTCCAAACACTCGATCTTGACAAGTCTCGCGAAGGCTCACTTCGCCAATCTGTGATCGCAGACATCCATGCACTTCAGGTCGTGGTCTGGGACCAATTACCCAAAGTTACGACACTTTCCCTCACCAAATCTGAGTGGGTCAATCGACTGACGTCGGCCGGAATTTCGGCTGCCACACTGGTGGCCAAGTTGAACACATTTCGACAAACAATCGAGTCCGAGATCGCCCGCGCTGGCGATGCTGTCAATCAGATGGCCGGACCCGTTCACTTCTTTGAATCCGACTTCTAACTGGCATTCGCCCAAGCCACACCACATGCCCATGAGCCTTCTCGAACAGACCATTGTTCGGCTGTTATCCGAAATCAGGGAAACAGCTGGCGTCTTTGCGTCGTTGCCTGCCGACCAGTGGGTCACGGTTCTGGGGCGATGCTGTGAAGCGACTCGGGATGTCCGCCTATTTGCCGCCCCTCCCAATGCGGTGGATGCCGACCTGACCACAAAGATCGCGGTGTGTTTCCGCACTCTGCTGGCCAAACTTGAAGAGCTTGATCCAGATAAGATCTCGAATTCGGACACGCGCGAAGTGTTCAGCGACTACGTCGAGAACATCCGCTTCCGCACCGAGCTATTCGAAGATCTCGCAGCGGGCAAACAGCCAGCCCAGGCGTAAACAGCAACGCCCGCGAGATTGCTCGCGGGCGCTCTTAGCAGTCGGCTTCGGAAGCCGCAGCCCTACACGCCAAAGCTTGAACCGCAGCCGCAGGTTCGGGTGGCGTTGGGGTTGTCGAAGGTGAAACCGTACTTGTCGAGATCGTTCTTGAAGCCGATCTTGGTGCCATCCAGGTACAGGTCGTGGGCCTTTTGGACGGCGATCTTCACCCCATGCTGCTCGGTGACGTGATCCTTCTCGGCGTCGACATTGGTGTCGAAGCCGAACAGGTAATCGAATCCACTGCAGCCGCCGCCGCGCACGCCGACGCGGAGCACGGTGTTTTCAGGATCAGAGCACTCGGAAATACGACGCTTGATTTCCGTGGCGGCTTCTTCGGACAGGTGTACCATCTGTTTGTCTCCTCTGTCTGGAAAGGACGAGTTCCGACGGGCGGGATCCAGGCGCAATCGCCCGGTGAGTGTCGACTGCAAACATTATATCGGCGGACTGCCGCAGGCAATAGACCGCTTACCGACTCGGCGAAGAAACCGGCGTCTCGCCAGTCTCCCCGCTCGCCGACACGGTCACTGGCCGCACGGGCATGCTCAGCCACCAGGCGGCCCATAGCGCCAGGCCGACATGCACCATGTTGATGTACATCGACGCCTTGTGCAGCGTCACAAATTGTGCTGTACGGGGCGATCCTGGCGGCGTAATCATGGCTTCCAGCGGCGAATACACCCACACGTAGTCGGCAATCATCACCGCCAGGCAGGCCAGCGTCACGAACACGGGCACTCTGGTGCAACCGCAGCCGGAGTTTGCTGAACACGCGGTCCCATGCCGGACACCACTCAGCAGGAGCAGTGCCAGCAGGGCTGAGCCGACCAGCGCGAAGCCGACCACGTAATACGGTGGAAACCGCAACAGCACCAGTTGATCGCGAACGACAGATTCAAAAGCCGGACTGGTGACTTCTTTCACCCCGGTAATCACAAACAGAGCCGCCGCCCCCACCCAGGCACAGAGCGCGAAGCGGGACCAGGCAATCAGTAGCCGTGTGAACATGAGACTCTCAGATGGTGGAAACGGCAGACCGCCACGCGCTCCTGCGGGCGGTCGGCGTGCTATGGGTCACAACGTCTTCCCACCATAGTAGATCGTCGTCTGCTTGAGGTACTCTGACTTCAGTTTTTCGACCGCGCCCGGAGTCACCCCGGCATTCTCCAGACCGAGTTCCTTGAGTTGGGTGAGCAACCGAATCTGATTCAGCGCCACATCAATGATGCCAGTGCAGCCATCCAATCGCAGCACCTCCAACTTCTTCAGTCGCGGGAATTGCTGGACGGCCCGCGGGGTCAAGTTATTGTGGCTGACATCGAGAATCCTCAGATTCTGGCACGCCTGAATCCCCTGCAGTGAGCCATCACCAATGTCAGATCCCGAGGCCCGCAGGATTTCCAGCTTGGGCATCTTGGCGATGTTCTCCAGCGCGTAAATCCCGAACTGACTGCCACTGAAGCTGAGTTCCTTGAGTTCCTTGAACTCCCCTTTTTGCACCTGAATCGCGAATGGCTTGCCGGTCAGATTGCGGACGCCGTCCAATCGCAGCACTTCGAGATGCGGCAGCGGTCCAACATGCTGCAGTGAGATGTCGTCCACTAACGTTTCCTGCAGCGAAAGTTCCTGCAGCGATTCCAGCTTGCCGATCGATTCCAGGCAGGTGCCATCGATCCGCGGGGCACTGGCAAGATCGAGACTGCGCAACAGTGGCAGTACCGGGAGCCGATCAATCGTCGCCTTGGTAACGATCGTCTTCGACAAGTTGAGCGACTCCAGTTGGGCCAGCTTGCCCAGACCTTCGCAACCTGCATCAGTCACTTTGCTGAGCGACAGATCCAGTTCCGTGATCGCATCCAGCCCTTCCGCCAGCGAGGTCAGCTCAATGAGCCGCTCGTCTGTCTTCTCATGTTGCGGCAAAGCGATGAACTCGGCAATGATCTGCTGTGGCGTCCGCACCACTGGTGCAGGCATTTCGGCTGGAGCCGGTTCGGTCGCTGGCACGTTCTCAGGCACCGGCGTTTCGGGGGCTTCCGTCGCCGTCTGCTGCGGGATCATCTCCTGCACTTTCTCACAGCCAGCAAACGTCATCATCAGTGCCAGGCACATGCCGCTGGCAACCACATTCTGCAACGATCTCGTCAACATGACATGGACTCCTGAACAAAAGCAGGCACCGCATTTAGAGACACAACAGCGATATCATGCGCACGGAGCACGGTCGGATGCAAATGGCGGTTGGCTTTTCGCAGGTGGCAGTTAGCCGTTGCCCATTGGCTGTCGATGGAACGATGGGGCAACATCAAGGGCGCTACCGATGACATCAATGCCCACCGCGCTCGACCCGTAAAAGGCCAACCGCGAAAAGCCATTCGCCAACGGCTAACCACCCCGTCGTTTGCGAAACAGGTGGCCGAGTCGGTAGCCTGCGACATCAACAACCGTTGATCGATCCGCTACCTGCTCGATGGAACCGTCAGATGTTGAAAGCGCTGTTACCTGTCGCCTTGCTCGCCTCCGTTCTCGGGCTATCACTCCTGGCGATCTCACAGGATGGGGACGATACCTCTGTCGAGTTCGCGGTGCTCAACGAACAGAACTGGGACCAGTTCGTGCCTGAGGGCAAAGAAGTCGATGCCATCTACGGTGACATCGTGCTACGGAACAAGCATGTGGTCGCGGTGATCGCCCAACCGCTGGCATCGCGCAACGCGAACATGACGGTCCGTCAGGTGGGGGGCTGTCTGATCGACTTCACTACACGGGAGCACCAGAGCGATCAACTGAGTTGCTTCTATCCCGGTCAACGGGACTACCCGTACAGCAGTTGGACGGCAGCCACGGCCACCGAGAACAGCATCACGATCATGCCGGACCAGCAGCGTCGCAGCGGACATGTGTCGGTCACTGTTCGCTCAGAGGGGAACGCGACCCGACCCACGGTTGAGACAACGTACGAACTGGGAGCAGATGACCAGGTCCTGAAGGTCTCAAGCCGCTACTCGCATTCCACTGGCGCGCCGATCCTTGTCACATTGCAAGACGATATGCGGATCGATGGAGGCAAGGAAGATCTCGCAAAGTCCCCCAACGGCACGCATGATTGGTACTGGGCGGAGGATCGTTACTGGGGTCAGGCTTACGGATTCCGCGCGACGGGTTACAAGGTGCAGTCCAACAGCGATTCTCGGCGGGGGCATCTCACGTATCTGGGGAAGGGGAGTCAGGACATGATTACCCTGAAGGCCGGTGGCGAGTTTGTGCTACGGCGTGAACTTGCCTGTGGGCGCGACCGTAGTCAGGCGCGCGGGGCGTATGCCCGGACTGATGGTGAGTCGGTCATCCTCGTTACACTGACGATTCAGGACGCCGCCGCACTGCCACTGGCCGATGCGGAACTCATTGTGCGTGATGCCGAAGGCGTCGTCAGTCACAGCCGTGCCGATGCACAAGGTTTGGTTGCCGTGCAACTGCGTCCCGGCAGCTATACGGCACAGGTCAACGTGTATGGCCAGCAGGTTCTCGAACAGGGCGAGTTTGTCGTGACCGACGAAACCCGCATGTGCGCCATTCAGGCAACCGCCTATTCGCCTGGAACGCTGTCGGTCAACGTGACCGATACCGCCAACCGGCGTGGACTCCCCTGCAAGGTCGAAATCATTGGACTTGATCCCACCCCCACACCTGACTTCGGCCCGGAGACGGGTGAGTTTGCCGTCAGGAACTTGCGTTACGCTCCCCATGGAGCATTCCGACTGCATCTTGCGCCGGGCCGGTATCAGCTGATTGCCAGCCACGGTCCCGAGTACGATGCCGCGTTCGAGGAGGTCGAAGTCATCGCTGAAGAGGCGACGCAATTTACCACACAACTCGCGCGACACGTCGAGACCACCGGCTGGATCAGCAGCGACTTCCACAGTCACAGTTCTCCCTCTGGTGACAACACCGGCAGTCAACTCGGTCGCGTGCTCAACTTGGTGTGTGAACACATCGAGTTTGCCCCTTGTACTGAGCACAACCGCATCACCACGTATCAGCCGCACATTGACTCGCTCGACATCGCCCCGTTTCTGTCGTCGGTCACTGGCATGGAACTGACTGGTTCGCCTTTGCCACTGAATCATCAGAACGTCTTCCCACTCCATTACCATCCACACCACCAAGATGGCGGCGGACCGCAGACCGATACCGACATTGAAAAACAGATGCAGCGCCTCGCCGCCTGGGACAACGGGAGTGAGAAGCTGATTCAGCAGAACCATCCCGATGTCGGCTGGTTGGTCTACGACCGGGATGGCAATGGGGAAGCCGATGGCGGTTATGCGGACTCCGTCGCCCTGATTGATGTCATGGAGATTCACCCCATCGAAACGATCCTGCGCAGCGGCGAAGCCGATGGGATCAATGCCGACGAAGCGAAGGGGAACCGGATCTTCAAGTGGTTGCAACTGCTCAATCAGGGGTACCGCATTCCGGGTGTCGTCAACACCGATGCACACTACAACTTCCATGGCTCCGGCTGGCTGCGAAACTGGATCGCCTGTTCGACTGACGATCCTGCCCAAATCGACCCCATGGAAATCGTGCATGCCTCGGAAGATGGCCGCGTGGTGATGTCAAACGGCCCGTTTCTGAAGGTCAGCGCCAGCGCGCCAGGCGCAAAGCCAGTCACCGCTGGTCAGGATCTCGTCGCGAAAGATGGAAAGGTCACGCTCGATATCAGCGTGCAGTGTCCCAACTGGCACGATGTCGATACGGTGTTCGTGCTCGTGAACGGGCGTGCCAGCGAGTCGTTGACCTTCACGCGGGACAGCCATCCGCAGTTGTTCCGCACGAGCGGCGCGTTACGGTTTGAGCACCAGGTCGCGGTGCCCCTCGACTCAGATGCTCATCTCGTCGTCGCGACAGGGGGAACCAACTCGACACTGGGACCAGTGATGGGCCCTTCCGGCGGTAAAATGAAACCTGCCGCACTCGCCAACCCCATCTACGTCGACATCGATGGCAATGGCTTCACCGCCAACAAAGACACGTTGGGGCGACCGCTGCCGGTTAAAGGAGACTGAGGGGGAAATCCGAAGCACGAAGCACGAAATTCGAAACAAATCCGAAATCCAAAGGACCGAAACATCGCTTGGCGGTACGTGATCGATCGGTGTGATCCCCTTTCTGATTTCGGTCCTTCTGATTTGTTTCGGATTTCGAATTTCGGATTTCGTGCTTACTCACCACACCGCACTCAAAGACAGCGTGCCAACCCGGATGATTCACCACGGAGACACGGAGACACGGAGAGTTGGTGGGATCTGATGGACCCGGAATGACGTGAGTTGAGATGGAGAGGGCATCTCCTGCGAACAACGGGGTGCGTCCGGCAAATGGTGGTCGTACCCGACGCTGCCAGCGTCGGAGTCGTTTGTCGTTGGACTTCCATAATGATTGGCGGAACTGACCACCATCCAGCGGACGCACCCGCGAACAGCCTGCCTCTGACTGTGAGTGGAGATTCTCAGATTGTCGTGCCAAGACTCCGCGTTTCCAGCGCTCTCCACCAACCTGTGGATCTCCATGCAACCTCTGCCTCTCCGTGCCTCAGTGTCTCCGTGGTGAATCATCCGTGCTACCAAAAGATCCACAGCCGCACGTAGTAATCGAGCAGGTCACCAAATGGTGGGAAGCGTTCGGCCAGTTGCCACAACGGTTCATAGAACAGGGCGATCCAGTAGGAGCCGTTGGCGAACTTGCCGATGTACCAATGCCAGTACATCGGTCCGATCGACAGGATGTAGAGCATCCAGAAGATGAAGCCCCATTCGAATGTGATCAGCCAGCCGGGCGTGTCTGGTGTCTCATCGGTTGGCTCGAAATTCGGCGGGGTCGCAGTTTGGTCCACATCGGACATCAGAACACCGTGAACAAGAGGATTTGCGCAGCCCTGATGAGCCACGTTCGTTCGTCGTAGGAAATCCTTCCCTGGCGTACGGCGTAACCGGTCTTGGCGTGCAACTGAGACACGAAGACACGATGCACGGAACCCAGCGGAAACTCTCCGGTCTCATCGGCCTGCAACAACACACCAGTCACACGATGCATGGTCTGAGCATCGATCAGATCGCGAGGATCGCGCCAATGCCACTGAGGGACTTGTTCCAGCCGGCTCAGTTGCAACGTCAGTCGGCCAATCAAGGTGGAGACATCTGCCAACTTGTCATAGTCCACCCGATCTGGCGTGTCGCGTGGGGTGTGATAGTCAGGGTGCTCGCCGGTCGAAAAGAACAGGAAGGGGATCTCTTGATCGCGGAACGGACCGTAGTCGCTGCGCGTACCCACCATGTCGGCGCCCAGCAGTGCGAGCTCAAGCCGCGACGTGGGGTTGCAGGCATCAACGGTCGTTCGCAACTCCGGCGCATGCTCCGAACCGATCACAAACACGGACCGCATCGGCAGGTTTCCCAACGAGCGTCCCAACATGTCGGCCGTCAGGAAAAAGCGGATCTGTTCCAGTTCACAGGGAGGATGCGAAACGAACCACCGCGATCCCCACAGTAGCCGCTCTTCGAAATCGAAGGCCACGAAGGCAATGTTACGGCTGGGCCGTTGCGGTGATGCGGCAATTGCACGAGCAACCTCCAGCAGCATTGCGACGCCGGTCGCATTGTCGTCCGCACCAGGATAGATCACCCCCTCGCGCATTCCGAGATGGTCGTAGTGCGCGCTGAGGATGATCCATTCCTCACGCAGATTCGGATCGCTGGCGGGAATGTACGCCCCCAAATTCGCGCCCACAATTACAGGGCGTTCGTCGTCGATATGGCGCCAGTCCGGAATGCGTTGCAGGAACGACTCCCCGAACAGCGGCTGTAAACCTGCTTGCTGGAACTGCCGCAGAATGTACTCTCGTGCAAGCTCCTTTCCCCGAGCGCCTCGCCCCATCAGCTCTGGTGAGGCCAGAAACTCGACATGAGATCGCACCTGGGCTGCCTCAAGCTGCAACTCAGGATACAACAGACGCACCGGCACCGGCGGTGCGGGAGGACACGGTTCGCGCTGTATGGCGAACAGCGGCGTGTTAGCCAACAGCAGGCAAGTGAACGCAACCAGTCTCCGGCGGTTCCCGGTGGCTCGGCATCTTCGGGCAGATGTTCCTTCGCCGCCGGTTGCATGCAGCAACGTCACGGCCACTGGTCTGCCCTCGCTCGATCCCATTCTGCTCAGTTTCCCTACCCCGAAGCACACGTCATATGGCAGACGGCACGCAATCGATGCAACAGCGCGCACGAACCTGCATCGTAGTGCGACCACCAAGTCGGGAACAGATCAGTTGATGCCGCACAAACGGCGGTAGATCAAACACCCCGGACTATTCAGTTCAAACACGCGACATGTCGATGGCCGCCATTCGTAGAACCGACATTGTAGTGACTCCGAATCGAGCCACACGCACGCGCTATCGGTCGGCCGAGTTCCGGCGGCGGACTCGTCCAGATACAACTGCAAGAGTTCGCGAGCAACATCAGGCAGCTGATCTAACCGCTCGGCATCATCGGCGAAACTGGGATCGTTGCGGAAATGCAAATTGCGCTCCAGGGCGACATAGTCGGGCGGAGCACCCTGCCTGGAACAGCATGCACCACAATCAGTGCATGAGGCGACGATCGGCAAATCGGCGAATTCGGGCGGCAGCTGAGCATTTCCGGCCACCGGGCCCGCCGAATCACTGGGACTACTCGACGTCGCGGTCATGGAATTGAGGAACTGGTGAAAGGAAACAGCCTGCCCGCCAGCAGGTTCGTCAAACTCGCTGGTCCAGTCAACGGGAGCCGACGCAGACCGACGGTGAAAATGCATCGCGCAATTGGTGATCGTACCCGATGCCTGTGGCGTCGTTGGCGTTCATCTGCTGATAACGCCAGCGATGCGCAAGATGTAACCGCCGTTCGTCAGTCTCGTAGACTGGGATAGCTGGTCGGCGTATCCAGCGTTTCAGGTCGATTGTTGTATGCTGGGTCTAGCCAAAATCAGAGGGAAGGTCAACAAGGTGTTGCGACTCGATCTGACTGTGCTCAAACCAGCCTACGTCGCTGTGAATTTGGATTGATGAGAGCGACGTTCAGTGGCACATTGGTCGGGCACTGCAGCCACAGGATCGTTCGTCGTGCGTTTTCACTGCAAATGGAATCATCCCCGTCTGTGAAACACATCTGAGCAAACAACTTGTCGCG
>JAGQQB010000629.1 GCA_020426425.1 Planctomycetaceae bacterium
GACGATTGATTCGCTGTTGACCGATTTGTGTATTCCAAAGTCGCTCCGCGAACTAGGCGTTGCCGAAGCCGACCTGCCCGCGATTGCTGCCGCCTCGATGGGCAACAGCATGCGGGGGAACCCTGTCGAAATGACGCCGGATTCGGTGTTACCTGTGCTGGAGACGTTCTGGTGATTTTGGTGGCTGGGGTCTCGCCCGCGTGGCAGCAGATTATGGAGTTCGATGGCATTGCGACAGGTGAAGTCAACCGGGCGCGGTGTGTGACGTGGTGCGCTTCGGGCAAAGTGCTCAACGTGGCGTTGGCCTTGCGGTCGTTGACCGCCAGATTCCCGAGCGGTTCTGTTTGCCATCCGCACGTCATGTCCCTGCTCGGTGGCTGGTCGGGAGCCGCGATCCAATCGGAACTGGATGCGCTCGGTCTGGCGTCCACATGGCTGCAGGTCGATGTCCCCACCCGCGTCTGCACAACGCTGCTGGATGCAGGGCAGGCGGTGACGACGGAACTGATCGAGAATTCGGGCCACATCGATCTCTCCCTCGCCCGCGAGTTTCAGGATTTGGTGATCGATCAGGCGCGGTCAGCGGAGTTCGTGGTCCTCACGGGATCGATCCCGGCCAACTTTCCGGACACTTGGTACGCGGAGCTATTGGAACAAATTCGAGCGCCGGTGTTACTCGACTTTCGCGGACCACAGCTGCGCGCCTGTCTGCCGCATCGACCGCGTGTGGTAAAGCCCAATCGTGAGGAACTGGCGGCCACGGTGGGACGATCACTCCCCACCCGCGATGACGTTCTGACCGCGATGCGTGAACTCAACACGCTCGGCGCCGACTGGGTCGTCGTTTCCGGAGGACCAGAAGAGATCCTCGTCACTTCCGCCAATGACTTCCGGGCCGTCCAGCCGCCGGTCGTGGACAACGTCGTCAATCCGATCGGCTGTGGCGACTGCCTCGCCGCTGGAATCGCGCTCGGTCTGACACGTGGCGACGATCTCTGGGCTTCGCTCGCTATCGGTATACAGGCTGCGACAGACAATGTGCAGCAATTGCTGCCGGCACGCTGTCAGTCCATTGAGCCTTGAACGATTGAGCCTTGAACTGGGCGCCGCCGATACGGCCAGCATCGGTCCATTGCCGTCCGCACAATCACCAATTGCGTCCGAAACCACTCGACTCGTTCCCGAGACTGTGCGACAATTGCTCCTCGCCGTCCCTCGTGGAGAAGAAGTATGTGGTCGATCTCGAAGCTGTTCATTCTGCCGTTGCTTTGCTTCAGTTTTGTCTTCCCAGCACAACTGCTGGCGGACGACTCGGATCCGGAGCGGGATCGTCGTGTCGCGCTGGCGCTCGACTACTTGGCGCGGCAGCAGCGGCGGCAGGGATACTGGGAGGCCAATGGCGGACAGTACCGGATTGCGATGACCGCACTCGCGGGAATTGCCATGCTGGCAGAAGGCTCGACGACCACGCGCGGCAAATACTCGAAGAACATTTCACGGGCGGTTGACTATCTGATTGACTCGTCTCAGCCGAGCGGTCTGATCGGCTATTCGGACGACTATCACTACACCTACGGCCACGGCTTTTCCATGCTCTTCCTCTCCGAGGTTTTCGGCGAAGAGGAAGACGCCGATCGTCGCAAGCAGTTGCAGCGGGTACTTGAGAAGGCGGTCCGCTTTAGTGCTGAAGCGCAAACGAGCCGCGGCGGCTGGGGATACGTTTCGGCTCGCGATGGCAACGACTTCGATGAAGGGTCGACCTGCATTACGCAGGTCCAGGGGCTCCGTGCCTGTCGCAACGCGGGCATCGTGGTGCCGAAGGAGATCATCGAAAAGGCGAAGAAGTATATTCATGACTGCATGAATCCTGATGGCGGGATTCAG
>JAGQQB010000630.1 GCA_020426425.1 Planctomycetaceae bacterium
CAAGCCCGCCGTTCGCAACGGCGAGTCTGTGTTCTTACGGCACGGTCCTGACGGCATTTATGATATTCTACGCCCATGTCAAGCCTTGATCATCCGTTGGACGACCTGTCGAAAAACGTGCACTCAAAGCTCGTTGCTGCTGGCTGGGCCCCTGGCGTTGCGCGACACGACTCACTTCTTGCCTGGTTGCGATTGTCACGACGCAATATCGCAACTACTGCTGATGTCTGGCGACGTTTCGTTTCGCACTTTGGGTATCCCGGACCACCGTTCGGCTCATTCAAGGGTGAATTGGACTCATGCAGATCGGCCAGGATCGCTCAACAAATCCTCCGAGAACTATTCTTACTGGAAGTGCGTTCAGGCCCAACGCGATACCCCACCACCATCATCTTCAATCCCCTAGGTGCCATTGGTTCGGCACCCGAGATCCGAACGCTGGGAGTCCACCTTGGAGGATTGATCGTGCCAGTTGGCGAGGTTCTGAGTATGGCGCACGTTTTGATTGCCAATTCGGGGGAAGTGTACGTGCTAGACTACATCGGAGGCGGTCTGTACTACGCCGGGGAGAGCTTTGGTACCGGAATGGACACTCTGCTTTCCGACCGGCTGTTTCGCCCAGTTTACATTGAAGGCTTAGACGATCCGTATTTCCGATTGCCCGAGGTAACCCCAGATTCACCGAACGTCTTCTGTCCGGTTCGCGCAGTTGAGTAGCTGCTGGTCTGAGTAGCCAAACTCGCTTGCCGTCCGATTGAAACTCACTGATTAGATCAACGAGTACCGCAGGGTGAACCTATGAAGAACGGCAGGGTGGCTGTGGTCAAATCGCTGCCGTGCCGTGTGGGTTTCTGATTGATCGCCCCCAGCGATTTGCCCCCAAGATCGTGCGGCATCCGGTGTTCTGGGGGCAGGCTGTCGAACGATGCTCAATCTGCAATCCACATCCTCCTTCGACAACCTGCCCTCAGCCACCCAACCGACGATCCCTGCCTGCGACCTATTCGACCGGCGGCGGTAAGTGGTCGTGGGGATCTTTGCTGCCAACGGCGGTGCCGTAGGCGTCGACTTCGGTGGCATCGACGAGTTGATCGTGGTTGATGTCGGCTCGGTCGAAGTGCCACATGAGCCTGGGGGCGTTGCGATGGGGGGCTTGGCCGCCGAACGTCTGCATTTCGTCGCGGGTCAGCACGCCATCGCGATTGTGGTCCGCCGCATCCCACGCTCCACGCGGCCATGCACGGGCACGTGGCATCACGGCATAGACGGTGATGGCAATCACAACGCATGCGAGTGCTGGGATGAGGTACCGTTTCATGGCTGCTGGCTCAGGGAAGCTGGCGATAGGACATCTCTGATGTTCGCGTCCTCGCGCAGTCAATTCAATGCTCGACGCCCCAATGCTCTCATCATTCGCACACACGACTGTCCAATCGGTATACTCACTTCTGTCCCGCCTCATGATTCCTGCCCTGGTGATGCATGCGCCGCACACACTCCTCCACGAGTTCCCTGCTGTACGTTCTGCTTGTGTTGGTCGGCCCCTGGCTGGGCAGCGGGTTCGCTGAAGAGGGAACGCCGGACGCTGCCGCAGCGACTGAGTCGACACCGGACGCAGCCGCCAAGGACTCCGGCGACCCTGAAACGCAAGACGCCCTACTCGCCGGACATTCGGCCCATGGCGAAATCTTTAACGAAGGACCGCGGCAGGCGGCGTATTTGTTTCCGGGGAATGGCGACGTATCGTTCCCGGCGACGTGCGCGACGCCCGAGGTACAGCAGTTCATCAATCAGGGGGTCGCTCAACTGCATGGGTTCTGGTACTTCGAATCGGAACGCTCCTTCCGACAGGCGGCGGCGCTTGATCCGGAGTGCGC
>JAGQQB010000631.1 GCA_020426425.1 Planctomycetaceae bacterium
CTCGCACGGGTCTTTCCCCTCCACGCTGGCGACCACATGCGGCTCGCTCCAGGTGAGGCCGCCATCGGCGGTGATAGTTTGCAGCACTTCGAGTGGGGAGCGATCGGCCCCATCGGGACCTTTGTGATACAGCCCCAGATAACGGCCGTCTTTCAGCCGGACGACACTGCTGAACGTCATCACGCAGCGATAACCGAGCGGCGGCATTTCTTTCCAGGATTGACCGCCATCGTCACTCATGATCGATGGCATGCCTGGACCACTTCGCGATCCTTGTGCGGCGGAGAAGACCCACAATCGTTCCTGCCCGGCGGCATCGACCATCCGGTAAATGCTGGGGCAATTCTGATGCGTCTTGAAGCCGGGCGGGAGTTGATCATCAAGCCGCGTCCAGGTGCGGCCGCCATCGACGCTCTTCGCCATCGGCCCAGCCGCGCCGCCGTGGTTGATGCACCAGACGCAGTACATCGTTTTGCCATCGGGCATCAGTAGTGTGGTGGGATGCCCCTGATAGGTCTCCTTGGTTCCGGCGGCGATGACGACTTGTCGGTCGGTGTCGCCGGAGAGATCGACGACAGGAAGTTTGTCTTCGGCGATGAGCGCCGCCGAAGTCAACAGGAGGCCAGCGGTGAATGCAGCGAGACGTATCTTCATGAGCAGATCTTCCGATGTCGGGTTAAGTCGTAGTTGATTGACGTACTTGTGCTGACGATTTGACGCCGCGAACGGACTCGGCACGATTCGGAGAATCGTGCGACACTGTGGCAAACACTGCTGGCTTCACACTATTGCACACCAAACTCGATTCTGCCGCGCCCCAGTTTCGCACTGGTATCAACGATCTCCTGCCAGCGACCGTTCTCCGGTTGTGCCGCTGCGATGCGAATCGACTTCACGTTCGACGCGGCCAGGAGCAGCAGTTGTTCTGGCGCGAGAAACTTGGCGACATTGAGCAGCGTGGCCCCGGCGTGCGGTGATGCAGGAATGTGTGACAACTCCAGTGCCTTAATATCGTCATCGAACAATGGCAGATAGATCGCCACATTCGCCAGTTCACCGTCGGCACGAATTGTGATCTCGGGCTTCCCGGCAACCTCGGCCCGAATCGCTGCGAGGCCGCGCGTGACATCCCAGAGCCGTTGTCCATCGAGCGATTCCCCGAGCAACAGGAACCGGCGCTGAATGTGAATTCGCTCTTTGGCATCGCGGGACCATTCGGTCGGCCCGACTCCACGCGGCGGAAGGAAGACCAGCATCGTGTTCGGGGATGTCTTGAGTCGTTCAAGTCGTGACTGCCAAGCCTTGTTCGACGCCTCCTGTTCGGCTTCGTCGAGTGGAACGTCCGGGGTGCCCTCACCACCAGCCATGCGTGTGATGTGCGGCAGCATGTACCGCAGCATGGTGGAATCAAGCAGTTCCACATCAACCGATTTCACCTCTTTGATGTCCGCCGGGTACATGGCGATCAGTGGCAGGCGATTGGGAAACTCACTGATGTAGTCGAGCGCCTGGACGGTGATGCCGTCGTTGGTGAATGTGTCGTGCTTGCGAATCTTGAGATCGTCCGCACCGTTCGGCCATGCCCGCAGCGACTGTTCACGCAATTGCTGGGCCGCCGCCTGCCGTTGCCGGTCAAGGTCCTGTGCCGACTGCGGCAGCGACTCATACGTCGCCGCCGGGACGAACCATTCATGCGCGGTTGTGACCCGTTCGTCGGCGGGGAGTTGATCGAAGACCTTGAGCTGTTCCGGCGTGAACGGTTTTTCGACTCGGGTGTCGATCTCCTCGTCGCTTCCTTTGAGGTAACGGTTCATCCAGACGAAGGCATGCGTGCGGAGTTCCTGGGTGTCCTTGTGCGGTCCTTCGGTGATGTGC
>JAGQQB010000632.1 GCA_020426425.1 Planctomycetaceae bacterium
AACATGAGCGTACGGCTGGCGTTACTGACGTCAGTCACGTGCCGCCGACCGCCGGTCAGTCGCCAGATGAGGAATGAGTCAACTGTGCCGAACAGCAACTCACCTCGTTCCGCTCGCTCCCGCGCCCCAGAAATCGTATCGAGCAGATGCCGTACCTTCGTCCCCGAGAAGTAGGGATCGAGCAGCAGTCCGGTCTTCTCGCGAAAGACCGGTTCCGTCCCGGCGGCCTTAAGCTGACGACACAGCGGCGCGGTGATGCGGCTTTGCCAGACAATCGCATTCCCCAGCGGCTGCCCGGTCGCCCGATCCCACAAGACCACCGTCTCCCGCTGATTGGTGACCCCGATGGCACCGACATCGTTGACTTCCGCACGCGACAACGCCTCTTGAGCCGTTGCCAGTTGCGAGCCCCAGATCGCTTCCGGATCGTGTTCCACATGCCCCGGTTCAGGATACAGCTGCGGAAACTCCCGCTGCGCCTGTGCGACAATCTCTCCTGACTGTTCGAATACGAGCGCGCGACTCGAAGTCGTCCCCTGATCCAACGCCAGCACAGTCGTCATGCATATCTCCTGGTGAAATCTTGAGCCAGCGACACGATAACGTGTGCGCGGATCACATCCCACTTCGGAGCAGTCCGGACTGCTGGACCCGCCTGCAGTCGCCCTCGACACGTTGCCAGTGGCTCGTCAGACTGCATTCGGCAAATCGAGTTGTTCCGTTGACTTTGGCAGCACACGCAAGGTGACATTTGCCATGATTCGCGTAGAGCAGGTGACTAAGTGCTATCGTCACGGGTCAGTGGAGACGGAAGTTCTCCGCGGCGTGAGCTGCGAAATTCCGGCCGGGGCATTCGCCTTTATCGTGGGCCCATCTGGAAGCGGGAAGAGCACGCTGCTGCATCTCCTGGGCGCGCTCGATGCTCCCACGAGTGGCGAAATCTACCTCGCCGGGCAGCCGCTCTCCCGCATGTCCGCAGCCGATCGCGACCGCCTGCGACGCGAGGAGGTTGGCTTCATTTTCCAGAGTTTCAATCTGCTCAAGAACCTGTCCGCTCTAGACAACGTGTTGGTCCCCTTTCTGCCAACGCAACGGGGGCGAACGCATCGTCCAGCCGCGATTGAACTGCTCAACCGAGTCGGTCTGGGAACGCGGCTCGATCATCGACCCGGTCAACTCTCCGGCGGCGAACAGCAACGCGTGGCGATCGCCCGGGCGCTGCTGAAGAATCCCAAACTCATCCTCGCCGATGAACCGACCGGTGAACTCGACACCCAGAACGGTTCCCAAATCTTCGAACTGCTGCACGAACTACAGGCCGAGCGGGGGACCACCATCGTCACCGTCACGCACGACCATCGTTACATCCGGGAGCAAGACCGGGTCCTGGAAATTCTCGACGGCCGCCTGGTGAGCCAGAACGATGTCGTCAGTCGCTGACACAGGTCAAACGCGTCCTTGATGGATCCAACCCGGCCTGCGGTCGGTCAACGGCAGCCAGGATCGATGCGATACGGAAACGCCAGCACATTCGCCGCGATCAACCCTCCCTCATCACGCAGTGACTCTCATTGACCCAACGCGTCCAACTCCCTAGAACGCGCCATGGTTCTGCTGCGTCCCAGTCGCCCTTCGTAACGGCGGCCGCAGGGAGGCTTTCGGCGGTCAGCTTTCAGCTGTCGGCGAGGCTTCGCTGGAACCATTGATTTGCCATCTGCCGAAAGCTGGTGGCCGACAGCCGACTGCCCATTCATGAACATTCAACTCCCTGACGGAACCCTCAAAGAATATCCTGCCGGTTCTTCGGCGCTTGATGTCGCGCGCTCAATCGGTGAGCGGCTCGCCAATGCGACGATTGCTGCTCAGATTGGGGA
>JAGQQB010000633.1 GCA_020426425.1 Planctomycetaceae bacterium
GTCGTAGCCGAACTCACTGAGTACCTGGAGTACCACGACTGCCAGGTCTTTTCCTTCCCGATGATGGAAGCCAGGTTGCTTGAGTTCGGGATAAATACCGACCTCACGACCGGTACTGCGATTTAGGGACTGGATGAGGGCCAACTGCTGTGCAAGCGAGGCGATTCGCATGCCGCTATCGCCAACGGGGAACCGCTTCGGGTACACGGCGGCTCCGTCGGCTCGGGTCCGTTCGGTCACGTGCAGCGTTTGGATCTCTTCCCAGGTAAAGTCGATCGCGTAGTAGCGGCCATCACCCCGGGCGCGGCCGGGGAAGCGGTGAGCGATGTCGGTCACGCGATCAAGATGGATGTCGTGTGAGACGATTGGAACATCATCGCGAGTGAGTACAACATCCTGCTCGATGAAGTCGGCGCCTTGCTGATGCGCCAGAGCTGCGGCCGCCAATGTATGTTCGGGGACATGCCCCGACGCGCCGCGATGGGCGATGATCAGCGGTCTGTCCGCCACTGCCGTGCCGACGAGAAAGGCGAGATAGCACGGAACGAACCAATGTTTCATGAGAGGATCTGATCTTCGGTGAACCGGGTCCCAGCGGGGACGCGTTGGGCGAATTTCTCGGCATCAAGGGCGAACAGTGGGCTGACCTCCAGTTGTACCGACTCTGCCACTTCGCAACCAGCCGCTTCGGCCCACTCGCGGGCAATGCGATTGAGCGCAGCGCGTGATGTGGCTGGCGAGTCGTTGCCCTCGGCATTCTTTACCGGATTGAATTCGCGCGCACGATCGGCCTCTTGAACCAATGCGACGTTCGCCTGAGGCAGGGCATCAAAAATGAATTGTTCGAACTTGTTTGCGTTCGGCTGTGAGGGGACTGCGGGGACGACGGAGCCATCGGTGCCGACATGTGCGACCGGCTTATGGGCGATGTGAAACGGAAGCGAGATCGTGGTGGCGGTGAGTCGCTGCAGGAAGTCGAGCCGGAAGGCGTGGATCGCGGTGTTCCCGGCCCAGAAGATCAAGTCACCACTCGCGTCCTGTCGCCGCGATTCTTCAGGCGTGAGGTCGCTGTATTCAATGATCTGCGTTTGCCCGTCGATCGTGACGACCACGCCCATCCTTTCTTCGGGACTGACTTTGGCGACCACCTTGGTCGACATCTCAGAATTTGACGACGCATGCAGCCCGAGGAAAACAGGATCGCAGACGATGGCGGTGGGGTTATCGACCTGATGGTAATAGAAGTGCTCAATGCCTCGGTTGGCCATCTGTTGAAGCAGTCCCGACTGTCTGAGCGCCCGGAGCATGCCGCCGTGTCCATCAGGACTCAGCGCGAGCGAGTGTTTGCTGGACATCAGGATGCGCGGGGATGCGTCGTCAATCGCCGGCAGAGAGGCTTGCTGGAAGAAGAAGACATTCTCTTCGCCCAGCCCGAAGAAGTCCTGCTGCTGAAAGAACTCGACCGTCTCGGCATGTGTTGCGGCGCTGGTCATGATGAGGTACGGGATCGCGGCGCCGGCCAGGTTGCTGCGTTCCGCAATCTGTTCGCACAGCACCTGAAACAGAGTCCGCTCCGAGACTGGGCCAATCGGAAAGACCCCTTTGGGGGCATCAAACCCCAGTCGCGAACCTTGTCCACCTGCCACAAGAACCGCGGCGACTTTGCCTTGTCGGAGCAGCGCCTCACCCAGTGTTCCGGCCTCGATCAGTCGGGACTGCTCGGCCTCAGTCTGCGGAACACGTACTAAATCTTGTGGTGATTCCGCCGCGGCTGCCCGGGATTGCTGTCCGGCCTCGTGCGGTGCGTCTCGCAGTGCGATCAGTTCCCGGACAAGATCGAGATCCAATTGACGAATCTCGTTGGCGA
>JAGQQB010000634.1 GCA_020426425.1 Planctomycetaceae bacterium
GCGGAAAATCAGTGGCGTGCGCGTGCTGTGGTGATACAGCTGCGTCTTCGCGAACGGCAACGGCATGCCATGATCAGACAGAAACATCACCACCGTGTTGTCGCGTTGACCCGAGTCATCAAGGGCCTTGAGAATCTCGCCGACCGCGTCGTCAGCCCGACGGACGGATGAGTAGTAGTGCGAGAGTTCCTTACGGACGACGGGGTCGTCAAACAGGAAACCTGGAATCGGGACTTCATCCGGTGTGAAGACGCGCGAAGGGACGAACTTGTCCGGCACCGTCTGTCCGCGATTCCCTTCGGCATAGAACGGCTTGTGAGGATCAGCGACGTTCAGTACCAGGCAGAACGGTTTGTTCTGCTCTTTCGCCGAGGCCATCCCCAATTGCGCCGACACCCCATACGACGCCGGGTCCTTCTGGTGCGGCTTCGAGCCATCAGGCGGCGAATCGAGATTCATGTCCCAGCGGTACGGCGAATACGGCGTCGAGTGCGACACCTTATGCCGAATCGCGGTGAAGTAACCGGCCTGTTGCATCAAATCGCACAAGTGAGGATGCGTGGCGTCTGGTACTTGATAGAAGCCCTCCACGCCGTTGTTGTGAGGATATCGACCGGACCACATCACGTTTCGCGATGGCATGCAGTTCCCTACTTGCACGTGAGCGCGGGCGAATCGCAGGCCCTCGCTGGCGAGTTTGTCGACGTTGGGTGACGTCCCTTCCAATTTGCAGCCGAACGCGCCGAGCGAATCGGCGCTCATATCATCGACGGTGATGATCAACAGATTCAGTGGTTCGGCGGCGGCAGCGATTTGCCCCCATCCGACAACACATAGCCCAAGCAGCAAGAGCGACCAGCAACGGATCATCGCGCATACCCTCTGTACGAATGAGTTCACAGGATTGGTGCGAACACTGTATCGGCGGCCCAGGCACGTTCCAAGTCGCTCCAGGGTTGACACTCCAACCTGCCTTCGACGTACGATGGATTGATCCTGCCTGATTCTTGCCCTGGCGGAGCGGTCGTCCAGTCTCATTGCGATGATCCCCACCAATGGCATCCTGCCTGCGTGAGTCTGTGTCATGAATCGCCCGCTCCTTCGATTGTTGACGTACGGCATTCTCTTGGGTGGCTCGGCACATGGACTGGCGGTCGACGTGATCGCCGCCGAACCAACGATCGACTTCAACCGCGACATTCAGCCACTGCTCTCGGAGAACTGCTACTTCTGCCATGGGCCGGACGCGGGACATCGGGAAGGTGATTTGCGACTCGACACCCCGCAAGGCGCGGCGGCCGCGCTGCATGCCGACGCGCCGGATGAAAGTGAGTTTCTCAAACGGATTCGCTCGACCGATCCCGACGGCCAGATGCCGCCGCCCGATTCGAATCGGCTGCTTTCGTCTGAACAAATCGAACTGCTCGAGCGCTGGGTTCGCGAAGGGGCACAGTGGGGGACTCACTGGTCGTTCCGTCCCTTGAGTGCTCCGTCAGTTCCTGACGTAACGCCGGTTGGCGAGCACGTGTTCGTTCGCAATCCGATCGATGCGTTTGTCCAATCGCAACTGCAGGCCCAGTCGCTGGCAGCTTCGCCGGAAGCTGATCGCCGCACACTCATTCGGCGGGTCACCCTGGATCTAACGGGTCTCCCACCCACGCCTGCGGAGGTCGAGGCGTTCCTCAGCGACACCTCACCGGAGGCTTACGAACGGCTCGTTGATCGCCTGCTCGCCTCACCGACCTACGGCGAGCGCATGGCCTGGGACTGGCTCGATGCCGCCCGGTATGCCGACTCAAATGGTTACCAGGGAGACCGCGAGCGAACGATGTGGCCCTGGCGCGACTGGGTGGTTCGCGCATTC
>JAGQQB010000635.1 GCA_020426425.1 Planctomycetaceae bacterium
AGCAGCGATCACAGTGTGGATGATGCCCTGCGGCTGGGGGAGAATCTCGGCATGGACTTCAGTATCGTGCCGATTGATGCTGTTCACAAAGCGTACGAGACGGTGCCGGTCGTCGGTGCGGAATTGCTGTCTGAACCAGCGGGATTGCCGGATCAAAACCTGCAGGCGCGCATTCGCGGAGCGATGGTGATGGAGCGGAGCAATCACAACGGCTGGATCGCTCTGGCCACCGGAAACAAGAGCGAACTCGCGGTCGGTTACTGCACCTTGTATGGAGACATGTGCGGTGGCTTTGCGGTGCTGAGCGACTTGTACAAACGCGATGTGTATGCTGTGTCGCGGTACATCAATGAGTTGGCTGGGCGTGAAGTCATCCCTGAACACATCATCAACAAGGCGCCGAGCGCAGAGCTGGCGCCAGATCAGTTNGATCAGGATACGCTCCCCCCCTACCCTGTGCTCGATGGCATTCTGCACAAGCTGATCGAAGAAGAACTCTCGCCGGATGAAGTGGCGCAGGAGTATCCCATCGAAACCGTTCGCTGGGTAGTACGGCGACTCGATCGCAACGAGTTCAAGCGTCGCCAGATGCCACCAGGCATCAAGCTACACGCCCGGGCGTTCGGCACTGGACGCCGCATGCCGATGGCCGCGCGCGGTTTTGAGGGACTGGCGGGCAGGTAGCCCGGAT
Source organism: Planctomycetaceae bacterium (assembly GCA_020426425.1). Classification (GTDB taxonomy): domain Bacteria; phylum Planctomycetota; class Planctomycetia; order Planctomycetales; family Planctomycetaceae; genus JACKHO01. The sequence goes on from JAGQQB010000635.1 coordinate 692, forward strand.
GATTCACCACGGAGACACGGAGGGTTTGCTGTCGCCAGGTATCTGGAACAACTCGGGGGGAGCTGATGCGGGAATGTCGTGCGAACATTCCGCAGCTGAGTTTTGGCGAAGCGTCGCCAGCGATTCTCCAAGGACTCAGTGCTCTCGGCGTTTCCAAGATCCGTGAGCATGCGCGGCTTGAAGACTGCCACCGGTGCCAATCATGTCCGGTTTAGTCGACCCCCGACCTCAGAATTCACGGCACACACTTATGCACCGCGATGTAACCTCTGCTCTCCGTGTCTCCGTGGTAACACCAACTTGTCCATGAGTAACTCGGGGCAGCTGCTAACCAACCGCGCCGGTTCATTTCGCCTCGCGTCCTTTGTCGGGCGTGGGATCTTTGACCACACCGTAGATCTGTCGGCCTTCGTGATCTTCGGGGAGATACTCCGTGATCGGCAGTCCTTCCGGGGTGACAAACAGCAGGCAGTGGCAGTATTTGAACTGCTTCATCTCATCGCACGCACAGACCCAGCGACGACTGGCTGCCAGTTCCGCCTGCTTGTCCGCGTAGAAGTTGCACGGACACAGCGGACGCCCTAGTTCGTCCATGTGGCTCGCCAGTCCGTTGACGACCGCTTCGGTCACTTCCGCTTGTGGATGCGGAGACGTTCCGGTTTTCTCCCAATACTTCTTCACATACCGCTGAATCCGTTTCAGCGACGCTTCGGTTGGGGAACTTGATGGCATCGGCTCTGGGTTGGCTGGTCCTTTAGGAGCCTGTTGAAAAACCAGGCGACAGGTAACCCGAAGCGTCAACGAGGGACACTTTCACGTGCCATTGATCCCTCGCTAACGCTTCGGGTTACCTTGTTCAACGGGCTGCTAGGAGATGACTGTCATGATCAACGATGAATCGAGCCAACTGACGATGGCTTCGACACAGTCAGCGAATACTACACGGATGGCTTCTGCGGTGCCTCTTCCTCAGCAGCATCTTCATCCGCATTCCGTGGGGAGAAGTCCTCACTGCCGCGAGCGGGGCTGGGCGGTTCACCGGGGAATTCGGGCGAGAAGAAATCATCACCGCCCGCCGGCTCACTGTTTCGACGCGGCTTTGGCTGCCAGATTTGAGGTTGCTTGCGGTCGTCATTCCGATACTCGGGGGAGCCAGGTTCGTTCAGG
>JAGQQB010000636.1 GCA_020426425.1 Planctomycetaceae bacterium
TGGTGTACGAGACCCGCAAGATTCTCGGCGATGAATCGATCCTGGTGAACCCCACCTGCGTGCGGATTCCAGTCTCGAACTGCCACAGCGAAACAATCACCGTTGAAACCGAGCGACCAATTACGCCGGGGGAAGCCCGCGAGCTGTTCGAGAAGTTTCCCGGTATTGAAGTGGTCGACGATCTGGCGAACGGTCTGTATCCACTGCCAAGCACCTGCGATGGGTCCGACGCCGTGTTCATCGGCCGCATTCGCCGCGATCTGTCACACCCCAATGGAATCTCGTTCTGGTGCGTGAGCGACAATCTGCGGAAAGGTGCCGCCACGAACGCGGTCCAGATCGCGGAGTTACTGGCACAGCATCGATAGACATTCACGTGACTATTGACTGAAGGAGTGTCGCACGATTCTCCGAATCGTGCCGAGTCCTGTGGCACCGGCGATGGACATGTTGGTTTCGACTTGGAGTTCAACGTTTCGAAATCCAATTCGAATTGCCGATTCTGTTCGGGCGGAACATCGGTTCCCAGTTGCACTAACAGACTCAGTCGCACCCCAACCTGGCACCGGAACCAGTCGGCGCTGAATAACCAGCGATCATTCGACAGGAGCAGACATGTCGGCTGTCGTCCAGGAACTCCGATCTGTCCCCACCATTCCCGTGGTGTTGACCCACTGGCAATCCGCGCGGCATGTGCTGCTGCTGGAAAGTCCCCGGCGCGATCGACGAGGACGTTACAGCTTCTTCATGGCCGATCCGGTCGAACTGTTCGAGCAGTCGTCTCCGAAATATGGCGTCGATCCATTCGCCGCGCTGCGTGCCCGTGCTGCTCAGTGGGCAACGCCAGCCATTGAGGAACTGCCCCCGTTTCAGGGGGGATTTGCAGGACTGCTAGGTTACGAACTCGGCGGCTGCTGGGAACGCCTGCCGTCGCCTACACGCGATGAACAGCAGATTCCCTGCCTGCTCGTCGGTTTGTACGACTGGGTGATTGCATGGGATCACGAACAACAGCGCTGCTGGATCATCTCGCAGGGAATTCCCGAAACAGAGCCAGTTCAACGCACAGCGCTCGCACACGACCGGCTCCACCAAGTCCTCACACGTCTCCAAACACCACTCGACACCCTAGACCCTAGTCCCTCCGTCCTTAGTCCCCCCAGCGTCACCTCTAACTTCTCTCCCGAGCAATATCTCAATGCCGTCGACCAGGTGATTGAGTACATTCGCCGCGGCGATCTATTCCAGGCGAACCTGTCCCAGCAATTGCGCGCAGATTGGCCGAGCACACCACTGGAACTCTATTTGCGATTGCGGTTCCACAATCCCGCTCCGTTTGCTGGCTACTTGCGACATGACGACTGGGCCGTCCTGTCGTCGTCGCCAGAACGATTCCTCGAACTGCGGCATGAGGAACACGGCCCAGCGGGCCCACCGCGACTGGTCCGGACGCGACCCATTAAAGGAACGCGGCAGCGACGCGCGAATCCGCTGGAAGAACTACTCACACACGACGAACTCCGCGAGAGCCAGAAGGATCAGGCCGAGAATGTGATGATCGTCGACCTGTTACGGAACGATCTCTCGCGCGTCTGCGAACCGGGGAGTCTCGCGGTGCCGGAACTCTGCACACTCGAACTGTTTGAAACGGTGAGTCATCTCGTCTCGGAAGTGCAGGGACGTCTGCGCACCAACGCCGACTTCTGGTCACTCGTCGCCGCCGCTTTCCCTGGCGGCTCGATCACCGGTGCCCCGAAGATTCGCGCCATGGGAATCATCCAGGAGCTTGAACAAGTGGCCCGTGGCCCCTACTGCGGCAGTCTGTTCTACCACAGCGTCGACGGGACGTCTGACA
>JAGQQB010000637.1 GCA_020426425.1 Planctomycetaceae bacterium
AAATGAACCAGGCTGCACACTGCAGTGGCAACGCTCGGCCCAACGGGACACACCGTGGGAAACGATTGAGTTTGAGACCGCCGATCAGTACGCGTGCCAACTCGATCACTTCGCCGCGTCGATTCGGGCCGGTCAGCTACTCGCCCCAGCGGAAGATGGTGTCGCCAATATGCAGGTGATGCAGAGAATCGTGGAACAGTGGGGATGATCGAGGACTGAGGACTGACGATCTAGGAGTTGGGGAGCGATTGGTCGCCAACGGCTAACAACTGATCGCCAACAGCCGCGTGCCAAACGCCGTCGGGACTCTGGACTCTGGCTCAGTCAGCCCATAGCATCCGGGATGCCACGGTGTGACACCTCGTTCGAAAGGTTCGTAGCCATGGTCATCGTCTCCCACTGACTGATTTCGGTCAAACTTCAACAGTCCGCCATGTCCGCTCAAACAGCACAACGGCAACGACCGTCGCGCACGGTTCAGCAGCCGGTGATGAAGGTGACGCCGTACGACAAGCTCAGTTCGTGGATGATCGCGATCGTGTTTGGTCTGGGGCTGCTCACCTTGGCGGCGGTGATGTACTGGTGGGAGGTTGCTCCCGAGAAAACCGAGTTTCTAGTGCCCATGGAGATGGTTGAATCACCTGGCGGCTTTGAAGATGGCGCGCCGGATGAAACGCTGAAAATTGAATCTCCCGAAGATCCCGATCCGAATCCGACGACAACCGAGGAAGTTCTCGACCCGTCCGAGGTGACAGAGACGGTGGAGCAAGTGGTGCAGTTTTCGGACAAGGCGACCGAGCAGGCACAGGATGTGATGGCTCAGGCGACCGAACCCTCTGGCAATCCTGGCAGTGCAGATGGAACCGGCCGTCGCGGCTTGGGGAATGGCCCGGGGCAGGGTGGGGTTCCAGCCGAGCAACGGTGGTTCATTCAGTATGCCGATCAGGCATCGCTCGACGAGTATGCGAAACAACTGGACTTCTTTGGCATTGAAATGGGTGCGTTGCTCAAGGGGGGACAGCTTTCGTACATGACGGGCATGAGCGGCTCGCCCAAGACTCGGACGGCAACATCGGGAAAGGGAGAGTCGCGGCTGTACATGACGTGGCAGGGAGGCACACGTCGCGAGGCGGATGAAAAGCTGTTCCAGAAGGCGAGCATCAACGCGCGGGGCGCCGTGCTGTTTCACTTCTATCCCAAGCAGACGGAACAGATGCTGCTGCAACTGGAATACAACTATGCGAAGCGGAGCGCGAAAGAAATTCGCCGCACATACTTCGTGGTCGTGAAGAAAGGCAACGGTTACGCGTTCGTCGTGACGCGACAAACATATTTGAAGTAGGCGGATGGCTATTGGCTGTTAGCCCCATGATGAATCCCACAACGTGACGTGGTCCGCGAGAGGCTGCGTCGCGACATCAGGTATCGAGGTCCTTGCATGAAGACGATTCTGGAGTTGTCCGGTCCGGTGATTTACGTCGCCATGGCTCTTGCCGCACTGTATGGAGTCTTCTGTGTGGTGCTGCTGTGGCGGAAGATCGGGCAGAAGCGCTTTCGCTCGGTTGATGCGGCCGGTGAGTTTCTGGACGAGGTTCGTGAGAATCTTGAAGCCAGGAATTTCGATGCGGTCGCCGAACTGTGCGACTCGCCCCCCTACTGGTCCAAAGCGACGCCGCAGATGGTGCTCATCGGAATCGCCAACCGGGAACGAGGGCTCTCGAAGCTGCAGACATTGCTGGCCGAGAAGTACGAACGCGAAATCCTGGCTGACCTGCAGTACCGGCATTCGTGGATCGGTACGATCAGTAAGACCGCCCCGATGCTTGGATTGCTCGGAACGGTGAGCGGGA
>JAGQQB010000638.1 GCA_020426425.1 Planctomycetaceae bacterium
GGCGTCCCGCTCCCGGATGTACTGCTCGGCAAGTCGACTGAATCACACAGTGCCCCATTATTCTTCCGCCGTCCGCCAGATCGTGATGAGTCGTATGGCGACACCGATTTGCCTGATCTCGCTGTGCGCGATGGCAACTGGAAACTGTTGTGTGAATACGACGGTAGCGATCCACAACTCTACGATCTGGCGACCGACCCCGGCGAGCAAACCAACCTTGCCGCCCAGCATTCGGATGTTGTCGACCGGTTGACGAAATCCGTCACCGCGTGGAACAACTCCATGCCCCAGGACAACGGCGCACAACTCGTCAAACAGCGACCGAATCGCAACAGGTAACGTGGACCGTACATCGCAAGGCAACGCGTCGCATTCGTCTCCTACCCACTATCTACTACCAACTACCCACTCCCCACACCATGCGCATCACACTCCTGCTGACGCTCCTGCTGCTCTCCACCCCAGCCATCGCGGCCGAGTCACCCAACATCATTTTCATCATGGCCGACGACCTCGGCTATGGGGACCTTGGCTGCTACGGACAGCAGCACATCCTCACACCGCGACTCGATCAAATGGCGGCGGAAGGGATGAAGTTCCGTCAGTTCTATGCCGGGTGTACGGTGTGCGCGCCATCGCGGGCGGTGCTGATGACAGGTCGGCACATGGGGCATGTGGAAGTGCGAGGGAATGGCGGTCCTCAGTTGCAATCGTTGCCCGATGGCGAAGTTACCGTGGCCGAAGTGCTCCGTGGGGCGCATTACTCCACGGCGCTGTGCGGCAAGTGGGGGTTGGGAGATGAGCTCGATGGCGGGCTCTCGGGACTGCCGAATCGTCAAGGATTTCTGCACTTCTTTGGCTATCTAAACCAGGTGCATGCGCACAACTACTTTCCTGCGTTTCTGTGGCGAGATCGATTGCCAGTGCCGCTGCGAAATGAAGTTCAAGGTGTGGGACGTGACTACGGTGGCTTCGAAGGGGGCGCGGCGACCAAACGCGTCGACTACAGCCACGATCTCGTTTTGGAAGACGCGTTGTCGTTCGTGCGCGCGAAGGCCGATAAGCCTTTCTTCCTGTATCTGTCGCTGACGATCCCACACGCCAACAACGAAGGAACCCGGATGACCGGCGATGGTCAGGAGGTTCCCGACTACGGCATCTATGCGGACAAGGATTGGCCGCAGCAGGACAAGGGGCAGGCGGCGATGATCACCCGGATGGATGCCGGGGTGGGGCAATTGCTTGATCTGCTTAAGGAACTAAACATCGACGAGCGAACAGTCGTGATGTTCACCAGCGACAATGGTCCACACAACGAAGGGGGACATCACCCGGAACGCTTCATCCCCGGCGGGCCGCTGCGGGGGATGAAGCGCGATCTGTATGAAGGTGGGATTCGCGTCCCGTTCATTGTTCGCTGGCCCGGAACGACACCGGCTGGCACCGTATCGGACCACATCGGTTACTTTGGTGATTTGATCGCCACAGCAGCAGAACTGAGTGGTCAGGAAGTCCCGGCAGGACTAGATTCAATCAGTTTCGCTCCTGAGATTCGCGGCCAGCACGACCAGCAGCAACCACACGAGGCGCTCTACTGGGAGTTCTACGAACGGGGGAGCGCCCAGGCAGTGCGACAAGGGAAGTGGAAGGCCGTCCGCAAGCCGATGCTGACTGGTCCGGTTGAACTGTACGATCTGAGCGTCGACCTTGGCGAAGCCAACGATGTTGCCAGCGAGCATGCTGACGTCGTCGCCACCATGCGGCAGATCATGGAGGCGGAGCACCGCGATCATCCGAACTGGAAGATCTCAGGCAAAGTGCCGGCTCAGCAACCTGCGGCTCCTGAGGAA
>JAGQQB010000063.1 GCA_020426425.1 Planctomycetaceae bacterium
GTCTTGTGGCGCTATTGAGGTACTCCGAGATGAGGATGTGACCGGAAAGCGGCCCCTGTGATCTAACAAGCGATTTTACTTGTTGAATCTCATGCAATTCGTGAATGACGCCTCCGAGAAGACGCTCCGTATCTACAAGTGCCTCGGCGCGAATTCGAACATTCGCTTTCCCACGTGGAAACAACAAGTCCATGTCGTAGATGCGATCGAAATCCACTTGCCGAGCCTTGCTGTGCGGGATGGGTGGCACGCTCAGAAGCGAAGCGAATGGGCGTGGCCGGGTGTCCTGGATGCGATCATCTCTGAGTTGGGCGCCATGAGCAAGCCTGCGGCAGCGTGGGTCGGCACGAACGGGTCTGGTTGAACTGGACGGAGCATTGCCGAAGAGCAGTAGGTCCGGACTCATCCGGACGGCAAGCGACCATCGGCGTCCGTTCTCCGTGTCGCCGGGTGCCAGTGCCGTAAGCGTCTTCAGGTCGCTGGGCAAAACACTCACACGCAACCCTCTACAACTCGCCACGCCCCTTGAGATCGGCATCGGTCAGGTCGAAATTCAGGGCAGTGTTGCCTTCAGCGGGAATCTCCGTCTTTCGCATCACGACTCCCAAGATTTCCAGCAAGCCAGCCTGTTCTTCTGGTGAAACCTCTGCCCCATCCGCTGCCGGAGGAGCACCATACACGGTGATGTTGACCACCACATATCCGGGCGAGACGCCTATGCCAGGAGCGGTCTCGTATTTGCCATCGACAATTTTCACAACGGTCGATGGCCCGGAATTGTCCATCTCAATGTCCGGATTGATTTCAATTTCGCCCTTGGCCACCGGTGTGCCACCAAGCGTGACGGTCCCGGCCACCGGAACGCCTGCTGGACGGGCGGGCGCTCCGCCACCGCAGCCAGCCAGGGTCAACAGGCTCACCAACACAAGCAGAGTACACACGAAACGCATTGACGCGGTCTGGGCAAACATTCGTACTTCCTCAAATCAATCCGTAAGAGTCTTCTGGAATGAAAACCGGGGGCTGGGTCATCCCAGTCCCCCGGAGGTTTGCAAATGTCAGGCTTCGAGGCAGTTTAGAACTCGCCGACAACGTTGCCGTCCTGACGCTGACCAACGCGGCGCAACGTGGTCAAATCCGCATTCTCACTCACGAAGCGAACAGAGCCGTCCGCCATGGCGAACTGAGCCCCACCCTTGTGCTGCGACGACGGGCTGGTGTTGGTCAGGAAGTCATTCGAGCAATCGGGAGCCTCGACATTGATCCCGCGACCGATCGTCGTTAACGAATCGCCATCGCCTCGATTCGGATACTGAACCTGGTTCGTAGCTCGAGTCACGTACACGATCGCGGAACGTCCCTGGTTGTTGCAGCCGGCGGTGCGGTAGCGGTGTGCCCGCTCGGTCACCATGAACTGATTGGTTGTGCCGTCGAGGATGTCACGAATTTGCACTTGTGAATCGGCCCAGAACATCCCCTGAGTATCCTGGAAGCTCTGCACCAACGTGTTCGCGTCGGAATTGCCAAGTCCCGAGTTGGTACGATAGCCTTCGTTGATTGCGACATAGTTGCCTGAGGCCACCAGGAACGAAGTACCAGCCGTGTTCTTCACCTGTCGGTCTGGATTCAGCTTGGGAGCGGGGTCCGAAGGACACGTAACCGTTCACACCCCGGGGAGTAATGAGGGGGTTGGTTGGGCTTTGAGGTGGGCCTGGATGGCGGTGGTCAGGTAGGTCCAGGGATCGCGTTGTTGTTGGTGGCAGGTGACGATCACGCTGAGCAGGGTTTCCACGAAGCGGCTGCCGTTGGCGCTTTGTGTGCCGAAGGAGAGCGGCAGAGTCACGACCTGCCAGAAACTCGTCACTGATCCACCAGCAACAACGACTCCCGCCCAGAACCGCAATCCGGTACAACCGACACCTCGCTGACCCACACCAGCGACCACAAGCCGAGTCGACGTAAGAAATACGCCCCATCATCACCACTTCGCCAGGAAAAATCCGAAACCAACCACTTGACAATAAAACCTCATTTCAGGGAGGGCTACCCATTCTTGGCCTGATCGGCGGATTTGAGTACTGTGCGGGCGAGTGCATCTCTCGATGGCCCTGAATTGGAACTCCTCCCATGCAGATGAAATCTCAATCTCGACGACAGTTCCTTGGCCTAGCGACTGGAGGGCTCGTGGTGTCGGCGTCGCTGGCGTATCCAGAGACGGTCGCAGCGGATGATCCCGGAGCGGCCCGAATGGCGAATCCGTTGACCGGTGATGTGCTACGGACGCAGGGGGCACTCTCGTCCGATGGAACGTCGCTACTGGAATCGACCCGGTCCGTCCCGGTGGTGGGGACGAGTGATGTGCTGGTGTGTGGCGGAGGACCAGCGGGCGTGGCGGCCGCGCTCGCTGCGGCTCGGGCTGGAGCTTCGGTCCAACTGCTGGAAGTGGCCGGCTGCCTGGGGGGAGTGTGGACCGCCGGATTGCTGACGAAGATCCTGGATGCCAGTAACAAATCGGGCATCATGCAGGAACTACTCAAAGCGTTTGCCGAGCGCGGCAGTCAGGTGGCGGTCGATACGCAAGGGACCGTGTACGATCCTGAGGTCGCCAAACTGGTGCTGGAAGAATTGTGTGTGGAGGCGGGCGTCAAGATTCGTCTGCACACACGACTTGTGGGCGCAGTTCTCAACGATCAGCGACAGATTGTCGCAGTGCTGACGGAGTCGAAGTCGGGCCGGGAAGCGTGGCTGGCGCAGCGGTTCGTGGATTGCAGTGGCGATGGCGATCTCGCCGCGCATGCTGGTTGCCAGTTCGATGTCGGCATTGGTGCCGAATGCACCTGTCAGCCGATGTCGATGCTCGGGCTGCTCACGGGAATCGACCCCGAGGAGGTGCGGCCATACATCAGGGAGACGGCGTCGAGCGCGAAGCCACTGCTACTCAAGCTAATGGAAGAGAACGGAATTCAGCCTTCGTATCGCGGACCGACGTTGCGGCATTTGCACAGCGGGATCTTCTCGCTGATGACGAATCACGAATACGGCGTTTCCGCATTTGATGCGCAGGCGATTACCGACGCAACGATCCGCGCCCGACGTGAGTTGCACGAAATTGTGAATGGCCTGCGCTCGATTGGCGGAGCATGGGCGAATTTGGCGATTGTCGCGACCGCCGAGCAAATCGGAGTCCGCGAGGGGCGACGGATTCGGGGTCGGTACATGGTGAGCGTCGATGATGTCGCCCAGGGACTGCGACATGAACAGGCGGTGTGCCGCGCGGCATTTCCGATCGATGTCCATGCGCTGGGAACATCGGGCAACAAGGAGATCGACCAAAGCTTCAAGTCAAAGGGCATGCAGCCATACGACATCCCTTATCCCGCCCTCGTAGCCGCCGATGTCGATGGCCTGCTGATGGCGGGCCGCTGCCTGAGCGGTGACTTTGTTGCTCACTCCAGCTACCGCGTGACCGGAGACGCCGTCGCCACGGGCGAAGCCGCCGGTCGAGCGGCAGCAATCTCGGTGGAAAGACAGATCATGCCGCACGAACTGCACTGGGGCGAGATCGCCAAGGAGGCGTGAGGACCCGGTGCGGAGTTCGCTCTCTGAAGTAGCCCATGTGAACCATGGTGAGCCCCTCCTCGAACCTCGCAGGCTCGACTGGACCCTCCGCGCTTGGCTGCGTTTGGGGAGGGTGCAGGAGACTTGCGGGGCGGTGTTCATGCGATCCGGCCTCGTGCCGTGCGGTAATCGTGCGTCTTCCGCGACTTCATCTTGCCCTGATTGCCCGGATTTCCCTAAAACGTGATCGTGTCGCCCGATGACGTGGTCGGGCGAAGGAACGGAATCGGGATGATCACAGGTCATCCAATGACATCGAATGGCAAGGGACTCTGTCGCGATGACACGACCAATACACTGGACCAGTTGGAGAACTGAGGTTCGTATTGCACTGCTGGGGTGCCTGGCGGTGGGGTTGTGTACGCTGGGAGGTTGCGGATCGTCGGAGCCGCCCCGAATTCATGCCGCCCGTGAATCGGACGAGAATCAGAACCGATCGGCAACTCTCAATCGGGTGAGCGAAAACCCAGTTTTGGTTTCTCCGGTCGAGATGGAAGGGGTCGTCACCCTGGCTGACGGACAAACGGCGCAGGAGGCAATGGAGACTGCGAACACCGAGTCTTCAGAGATTCAGCAGACCGCAGCCACCCAAGAGAATGTCGCCACTGCCGAGATGCTGATGGAACAGATCGTCGAATTGCGATCATCCGCAGGCAATGTCGTGCGACAGCCCAAGGCCGATGCCCCCGGGGAATTCGAGGAAGTCCAACTCACTCCAGAGCAGGCGCAGCAGGAGCATCTGCGGCGTCAGCATTTGATTCTCGATTTGTCGATGCAGATCATCGCCAAGACCTTTCGGGATGCGGAGCAAGTCGATCTGTTCAACAATGCCGTCGTCACCCTGGGTGAGACCCGGATGCAGTTGTATTTCGCTGGGGACCGGGAGCAGGCGGGGTTGATGCAGCAGGATGCCGACGCTTTGTTCAAGCAGGATCCCACCTCGTTCGCGGCGACGGAATCGACGTACAAGCTACTGCAACTCACGCAGACGCTCGCGCAGCAGAATCATCAGGACGGCAAGTGGGCGACCGCGTTTGCCCGTCAAGCCCGGGTCTTTGCTGAGCGTTTCCCTCAGGAAACCAGCCGCGCGGCAGTGAGTCTGGCGACCTCAGGACGCATGTGTGACGATCTGGGGCAAACGGACGAAGCCCGATTGTGCTACGAACTGCTGAGCGCCCGGTTCCCATCGACTCCATTTGCCGCTCAGGGCGAAGCGGTGCTGCGCCGACTGACGCTCGTGGGACAGCCGCTGGTGGAGTTCGGCGGGCCAACCAATGTTGGCGGCCATGTGGACTTGAAGCACTATGCGGGCAAGCCACTGTTGATTGTGTACTGGGCCTCGACTTCGGGAGAGTTTGTGGACGATTTGCCTCAACTGAAATCGTCCATCGCCGCGTTTGGCGAAGAGAATCTGAACGTGGTTGGCGTCAATCTCGACACCGATCAGAATGCACTGGATCGTTTTGTGGACGCACATGACCTCAACTGGCCGCAGATTTTCTATGCCGAGCCAGAACTGCGCGGCGGCCAAAACCTCGTTGCTGCCTACTACGGAGTCACCCACACGCCACAATACTGGCTGATTGGTGCCGATGGGGTCGTCCGCAGTGTGGCGGCCGAGCCGAGCATGTTTTCGCAGTTACTCACACCGGTCGAACGTTAATGTGGATGCTGCGTCGCGCGGCTGCGTCGCCAAACCGCAAATCTTGCCAGTTTCGCGGATTCCAGCCGCTTGACGATGTGCGCGGGCTGCTGTAAAGTGCTCGATTCCTTGCCCTCGCCGGGGAAGGTGCGTGGTTGCATTGTTGGCCGGAAGGCCTGTTCGGCGGGGTCTTTACTGGACTGTGAGCCAGGTGCGTAAGTCATGACGACGGCACGACTTGGCCACGATTGGATCGACTGTTTCGAGTTATGCCCACAATCAATCAACTGATTCGGAAGCCACGGAAGAAGCAAAGCTCTAAGACCAAGACTCCGCTGTTGGATGGATGTCCACAGAAGCGCGGTGTCTGTCTGCAGGTGCGGACGATGACTCCCAAGAAGCCGAACTCGGCTTTGCGGAAGATTTGCCGCGTCCGGCTTTCGAACGGTAAGGAACTCACCGCGTATATCCCTGGTGAAGGGCACAACCTGCAAGAGCACTCGATCGTGCTCGTCCGCGGCGGTCGCGTACGCGACTTGCCCGGTGTGCGTTACAAGGTGATTCGCGGCGTCCTGGATACCTTGGGTGTGCAGAAGCGCCGTCAGGCTCGCAGCCGTTACGGGGCCAAGCGTCCCAAGTAATCCAGTCCAGGACTTCTCGACCGCTCGCCGTTATTGGATGCCAGGGTTGGCTTCGCGAGCGTGAGACGAGATTGAACACACTTTCAGACGATTCAGTTACCAACATGGCTAAGCGTTTTACTGCAAGTCGCGAACAGCTCACCGGCGATCCTCGTTATGGATCGAAGCTTGTCTCCAAGTTCGTCAATTGCCTGATGCATGACGGCAAGAAGAGCGTGGCGCTGCGAGTCTTCTACGATGCGATGGAGACTGTCGAGAAGAAGCTGCCCGAAGAAGATCCTCTGGAAGTCTTCACCACCGCCGTGGAGAACTGCAAGCCGCAGATCGAAGTTCGGTCCAAGCGCGTCGGTGGGGCGACCTACCAGGTGCCGACTCAGGTGAACATGAAGCGTCAGCAAACGCTGGCCATCCGCTGGATTCTGGCCGCCATCCGGGGTCGCAAAGGACGCCCGATCGCTTCCTCACTGGCCGACGAAATCATCGCCGCCTTCAAGAAGGAAGGAACCGCGATCACCACCCGCGAAAACGTCCATCGTATGGCCGATGCGAACAAGGCCTTTGCCCACTTCGCCTGGTAAAGTGTCGTTGATCGCTCGGCGATCAAACGCTGGATTGCATCGCGATCCAACCGAATACGGTTCCATTGAACAGCCACCGCTTGTCGGTGGCTGTTTGCATTGATGCCGCACTGATTGGCTGCAACTCGGCAGGTGAGCCGACGCCCCGTGCCTGTTCAAGAACCGATGCGCGGAGACTACCGGCATGTTTAATCGCTAGAACCAGCGCGTCCACACTCCACACGCGGCACTTGATGTAACCACTTTGATCATAACCTGTTGCAACAGACACATCGTCCCACGGCATGAACTGTGCCCAACGGCGACCTGGAGGATCGTTCCGCGTGAGCAGATGCGGGACGCACAGAATCCTTCTCTGAGTGGACACCTCAGGGTGTCGACGTTCGACCGGTTGAACGTTCTTGCTTTGCGCAGCGCATCAATCTCTTAGCGCTGACGCTGGGGGGCATTGTCGCCCGCCCCATGTGTTTCAATCTCCTAACACGTGTAAATATCGCTGATTGCGGCGCTAAGTACGTCGCTCGCTCAAACTGTTCATCCCTCTTGGCACTCCGTCTGCATCGATCAGCGACGTGAGCGCGGCCAAGTGGCAGTGCTCACAGAGCTTCTACGGAAGCCGTTACAGGGAGCCATCCCTGGCAGTGGTCACGACTGTCCTTGACCGCTGAGGACACCTTTGAACGGGACTGCTCTCCGGTTCGTCGGTGATTTTCAACCCACTCAGAGAACGAAAGATTCCTCCATGTCCACTCTTAGCGCCTTGCTGCGTGACGAGGCCGGGTTCGTCGTATCGGCGGAACTGGTGCTCATTGCAACTCTGGTCGTCATCGGACTGATCGTCGGCCTGGCCGAGGTTCAGCATTCGATTGTTGCCGAACTCAACGATGTCGCGGACGCCGTCGGCGCCGTCAACCAGTCCTTCGTCTACAGCGGCCATGCCTCCAAGAAGGGCAAGTACGGCTACAAAGGAATGACCGTCGGTTCCGCTTTCCACGATGTCGTGGATACCTGTGACAACAACCAGTGCGACCTCGCCTGCGATGGGCCGGTGAATGAAGGTCGCAAGGGCTGGTAAACAGATCGTCCGATCACCACACCCACTGTGGTCATTGGATATGAAGGGAAAGGGGAACGACTGTGGGTGAGAGCACTGTCGTTTCGACAAGGCTCGCCAGGATCAAGGTTCTGGCGAGCCTTGTGTGTTTTGAGGTAGGACTGCCATCCAACGCCGTTCACCCCTTCGCGCCAGAATTGATCATCTCACGGAGTCGCAGAGTCACGCAGAAGCCTGAGGGCGCGATCGGCACGTCGATCAGCGACAGGGCGATCTGTTTGCATCAGGCTACCGGGACCAGATCCAATCTCTGTGGCTCCGTGCCTCCCTGAGAGCCAATCGCGAGCGACGGTTTGGTGCAGCTCAAGTTGGCAGCAACGTGCGCTGACCTCCAAGGCTGCCAGACCTGAGCTGTTGCAAAGCGACCTGAGCCTCCCCGCGAAAGCGAGTCCAGCCAAACAAGCAGGGTGAACGGCATTGACACTCACCACGCAGTCCATGGTCAGCGATTGATCGGTTGTGGTTCCATCCCGCAAAGTGGCGGCGGTGTCAGATTAGGGACGCTAAAAACGCCGACCATAACCACCATCTGTTCGATGCCCTGTCAATGTCGAAACAAGACGACCATTTCGACCGCACCGTCCGATGCGTTATGCTCGCCTGTGGCGTGGACCATCGGGGCAGTTCGTCAGCGAGTGTTCATCGCCTGTCATTCAATCGTTGTCGTCCATGAAGGAGTCATCTGTTGCATCGCCCTGTGATCGTTCTGCTGTGCGGCCTGCTGAGCATGGCCGCTGCGTCGCCCCTCTCCGCACGCGAACCTGATGCGGTCGTGCCGCTCTGGCCTGAATTGGCGCCGGGCGAGACTGAGACTTCGCGCGGCACCGCGTTGCCGCGACGCGAAAGTGAAAACCCACCGGCGACACGTGTCACCGGAATTACCGCGCCGACGCTCGATCTGTTCCTTGCCGATGGAGACGGACCACATTCCATGGTGCTGATCTTTCCGGGAGGAGCGTACAAGTACGTCGTTGTTGATAAGGAGGGATCGGAGATCGCCGACTGGCTGAACAGTCTGGGGATCTCCGCCGCAGTGGTGCGCTATCGGACCCTGGCGCCCGACCCCAAACCACCCACCTGGGTTCGCCCATTGCAAGATGGTCAACGTGCCGTGCGACTGGCGCGCGTCCATGCAGCGGAGTGGAACATCGATTCGCACCGTGTGGGCGTCATGGGTTTCTCCGCAGGTGGCCAGGCGGCGGCGGTCGTTGCGACGCGATCTGCCGAGCCGGCGTACGCCGCGATCGATGTGACGGACGAGCAAAGTTGTCGTCCCGATTTCGCGCTGCTGATGTATCCCTGGAATCTGGTCGACTTCTCAGGACAACTCAACGACTGGGTGCCGGTCGATGCGAACACACCGCCAACATTTCTCGTCCACACACACGATGACGGCGTCAGCTCGCTCAGCAGTGTGATGTACTACGCCGCGCTCAAGCAGGCGAAAGTGGCCGGGGAACTCCATGTTTTCGCGAACGGAGGACATGGATATGGCATGCGACCGATCGAGAATTCCCATGTCGATGACTGGCCGCAACATGCCGAGCGGTGGCTGCGTCTGCAGGGGATCTTGCCGACAGTTGCCTCCGCTGCGCAAGACAATGAGTGACTCGCCCGGACTTGCCGCCTTACAATGGAATAACCCGGGTCCTCCATGACACCCAGGAGAGGATCATGCCCCAGCGTGTTCTGCTCACTGATCATCCCTGGTCCGCGACCGACATTGAACGCGAGATTCTGGACGCCGCCGGAGTGGAACTGATTGAAGCTCCCGCTGGTGATGCAGCGACCCTAAGCCAACTTGCGGGCGATGTCTCTGCGATCGCCACCTGTTGGGCTCAGGTAACACGCGGCGTCATCGAATCTGCAACGCAGTGCCGCCTGATCGCCCGCCTGGGGATTGGCTTGGATAACATCGATCGCGCTGCGGCCGCCGAACGGGGCATGCTCGTGACCAATGTCCCTGACTACTGCGTTGAGGAAGTGGCCGATCATGCCTGGGGATTGCTGCTGGCACTGGCGCGGAACATCGCGTTCTTTCATCGGCGAACGAAGCAGGGCGAGTATGATCTCAAGGCGGGACCACCAATGCATCGGCTTCCCGGGCGGACACTGGGGCTGATCGGCATTGGACGCATCGCACGGGCAATGGTGCCGCGTGCCCGAGGGAGCGGAGTGCATGTCGTCGCGCATTCGCGGTCGGGGAACGACTACGGAACTGGCGTGGAGATGTTGGACCTGGACGACCTCTTGCAACGCAGCGATTTCGTCTCGATCCATGCTCCACTCACTCCCCAGACGCGTCATCTGCTGAATGCCGAGCGACTACGACACTGCCGCCCTGGTCAGTTTCTGGTGAACACCGCACGTGGACCGCTGATTGATCCCGACGCCCTGTGGGAGGCCCTTCAAGCGAACCGAATCGCCGGTGCAGCACTCGATGTTTTTGAACCGGAACCGCCCGATCTGTCGCATCCCTTGTATGGTGATGAGCGAGTGATCGTGACACCCCATGCGGCGTTCGTCTCCGAGGAATCGGTGACGGAGTTGCGACGACGTACAATGGAGCAGATTGTGACTTGCCTTCAAGGAGGCGTTCCAGAGAATGTGGTGCCCAACGATCCCACATAAGCATTGGCTTCCCCCTTCTGAACCGATTCCACCCCCATGACCATCACCCTGATTGGCTACCGCGGCAGTGGCAAGTCGACCGTTGGCGCCCAGTTGGCCGCGCGGCTGAACTGGGACTTTGTCGACTCCGACACACTGATCGAACAACGGGCCGGGAAATCCATTGCCGAGATTTTTCGGGACGATGGCGAACCCCACTTTCGCTTTCTTGAAGCGGGCGTGCTGGCGGAACTGCTCACGCAACCTCACATGGTGATTGGAGCCGGGGGCGGCGCGATTCTCGATTCGCAAACCCGTGCGGCAATGCGCCTCGCCGGTCCAGTGATCTGGCTGCAGGCCTCGGCGTCGGAACTGCTTGCTCGAATTCAAGCCGATGCAAGTTCCGCCCAGCGTCGCCCCGCACTCACCGATCAGGATCAACAGACTGAGGTCGAACAGGTCCTCGCGATCCGACAGCCGCTCTACGCAGAGGCTGCGACCATGACCGTCTCAGTCGAGAACCGGACAGTCGCTGCCATCGTGGACGAGATTGTGTCTAGGAGTTAGAAACTGGGAGTTAGGGTCACTCTGTGAACTCCTAGCTCCTGGCCACTACCAACTCTCCTGCTCCGGATGGACCCAGCGTTGGCGGTTGAGGAGTGTTCCCTGCAGGGTCACCAGGGTGTCGCTGATGGCTCCGTTGAGGTCGTCTTCGATGCCCATGCGTTCCAGGGTCTGGACCATGGCTGGCAGATCCCCATCAGCGCCTCGACGGACCAGGACCTCGATCGTGTGAACGGCGCAGCGGCGGACTGAGCGGTCTTCGTGACACAACTGCCCCAGAGAAATCTGCAGCAGAGCATTGAGGTCGTCCTCAGTCCGGCCCAGTTCGAGTAACGTGACCGCAACGATCTCCGGATCGGGAGACTTCAGTTGAGACAGCAACTCGGCTGTCCGAACGTGAGCTGAAGACTGATCGAACATCGTGTTCTCCCTGTCATTGCTGATACGACGAGACTCAGATTTGGGAATCAGGATACCCATCCCTCAGATCACTCGCAATTCGGCCGGGACTGCTGTGCGGCAGATCTCCACAGCGGTCGGAGGCCCGTCCAGAACGCAATCTTAACTAATGACTGCAAGGCCACTTACGACACAGACACAGCCGTGACAATGCAGCCTGAAGTTTGACAAATGTTTGAACGCGATCAGACACACGACATCCGAAACCTGTGATATCGTTCCGCCGTTCCGAGCTGGCTCGGATTTGGAATCTGCGCTGGGACATTTCCACAGGACGAAACAGGTCGTCCGCTCACGAGGCAAGTTTCCAAGTGACTTGCAGCAACTCGTAATTCGAACCGCTTGGGAAGGGGACTGCACCATGGCACCATATTCCGATTCCCCGTCTGGAGTCCTGGAACGAACGGCTCCAGCCACGGCTCCACAAGAACATCACGTCACCAAGCCGAGCACGAAAGCACTCGAACGCCAGGAACTGCTCGATGCATTCGCACCGTCCCAACTTCGATGGGGCAATCTCAGCTGGGTGGTGATGACCTTTATCATTGGCATGCACGTCGCGGCCCTCGCGGCCCCGTTCTTCTTCACGTGGAGTGGATTGGTGGTGGCGTTGCTGCTGCACTGGGCCACCTGCAGCATTGGTGTCTGCCTGGCATATCACCGCTGTCTGTCGCACAAGTCGCTTAAGCTGCGGAATCCGGCCAAGTTCATCGCCACCTACTTTGGCGTGATCTCCGG
>JAGQQB010000639.1 GCA_020426425.1 Planctomycetaceae bacterium
CTCTGTGAAAGCCCGACTTGTTGGCGTTGCGCAAAGATCGCGTCCAGCTGTGACTCGGCCTGCAGGATGCCGGCTGTGTTTCCATCCTCACCATCCGTATACAACAGAATGCACAGGCTGGCCGAATCGGTACGGCTGCGCAATGCTTTCGCTGCTTCCTGGAGCCCGGCAGCAATGTTTGTCCCGCCGCTGTTCCCGTCAAGACCCGTGACCGCCCGTTCGAAACTGGGTAAATCCGTAAACCACCGCACGGTGGCCGCCGTCGAACCGAACGTGATGATTCCGAACGGATGTGTTAGAGACGGAGGGAGTTGTCGTGAAACTTTGAGCAGTTCAGCGCGAACGGTCTCCGCCCGTTGGCCCTCCATCGAACCCGAGTCGTCGACGACGGCGAGACGCAGGAGAGGCGTCGGGGAATCCGCGAGGACTCGGGGACACCAGTGAGACAGCAGTCCACCGAGAGTGATGGCGATGGAAGTGAACCGAATCATCCCACGCCTCCACCACGCAAATCATGACCATTGTTGTTCTCCGGAGGTTTGATTTGGTCCGTTCGCCAACGTGGAACACGTCGCTCAGGCAGATCTCCACCGAGGTAGCCCTTGCCCAGGGCAGCCACGTCGGTGCGATCGACCAGTCGAGGTTTGATCTCGGGCCAGCACTGCTCGAACTCGTAGACGCTCGTTCCCAACACGCGGGCGATCAGACCCTGATCCGAAAGAATTGTCCCTTTCGTGTTGGCCATCCCGATGTGGATCACATACTTGCTGCCGTGTCGTCGTTCGATGGCTTCGGATTCCGATCGGAACGCGAAGGAATTCGCCAGAATGCGTTCCGCGTGCGGGGTTGGATGCAGATGGGCCAACGCGTACGGGTCACATGCGACACTGATGGGCGTCTGCAACAGATCGGGCCCAAATCCCTGGGTGAGTTTGTGCAGAAACCTGCGTTCGAGAAACTTCAACATCAGCAGGATCTGGAGGGCAGAGCCGGCCCCCCCACCGGTCGAACTGATGATCACGGGGATAATCGTCTGGACCCGGTTTTCGTTGACGAGCCGATGCATGGCCGATCGCAATCCCAGTCCAATTTCGTTCTCATGGAAATTGAACGCCGCCTGAGTGAGACAGCGAATCGTGCGACTGCCATTGGTGGCATCCTCGGCATTGAGGTATTTGTCAAACCGCTGACAGATGATGGCCGTCTCCGGTCCGAAGCGTTCCGGATCACTCTTCAAGGCGTCCACCTTGGCTGCATCAAAGCCAATATGGATCGTCTGGTCGACGTAATCCGCGGTCAGTGGGTCGGTGTCCACCGACACCATGACCTGTGGAAACGGTCGGTTGTCAGCCGAGTACCGTTCGGAAATTTCTCGGCCGGCGGCCAGTCCGACCCCCCCACAGAGAATGTTCAGGAAGCCGACCAGTTGTTGGGTCACGATTTTGCGAATCACGATTTGTGTCTCCCGGGAAATCAGGTGAGAAAGGACAGAAGTCGGTTTGTGGGATGAGTCACTGCTTGAAGATCGAGGCCATTTCGAGGTACGACGGCAAAGCGCTGCCGTCAGGGGACTCGTCAAGTACGCCCACCAGATGCGGCACATGCCCCCGTTCGTGGGCCGCCGCGTACTCCAGCAGCATGATGGTGTTGCCGGCTTCGATGCCGATCGGCCATCCCAGTGAGGCACGGATCACACTGACGACGTGTCGTTCCGAGTTGGGAGCCTCAATGACCGCACAGTGTTCGTATTGACAGAGATCAGTAAACGCCTTGGCCAGCTCGTCGCGGATCTGTGCGTCCCGGCGACCGACTGGCTGAGGCAGCCGTACGATCGTGAGGTCG
>JAGQQB010000640.1 GCA_020426425.1 Planctomycetaceae bacterium
CGGTGCCGGGCATCCACAGGGCTTCGTACCCCTGCATGCGTCGCCAGCGGGTGATGAGATCCTGACACGTCCCGTTGAGGGCATGCCCCATGTGCAGCGCCCCGGTGACGTTGGGGAGCGGAATCATAATGGTATGCGGCGGCTTGCCGGTGCCCGGTTCGGCATTGAAGTAGCCATGCTGCTCCCAGAACGGGAACCACTGCTGCTGTGCGGCTTGAGGATCGTACTGCTTTGGAATGTCGGACATGAATGGCTGTTGGCTGTTGGCCGTCGGATAGTCGTTGATCGCTCCGCGATCAAACGTCGTCGTTGTGTGGGGCGATCCACGAACTGTGTGGATTGTCCTTGAACAAGGGGGATCATTTCAGGGACACCGATGCACGACCAGAGGCTCGGTCCAGTTCCCTGACCTCCAACCCCTGACACCTGATCCCCGATCCCAGACCCCTGTCAGCGGCGTATCGTAGCAGGCAGCGGGGGATCGCCCAATCGCGGGGTGGGGACCCGCCGACGCGGTCGGCGGGCTTGGGGTGGTGCGCGGCTTGCGGCGCTCGGTTGACGGACTCCACATTAAGCGGTCATCCTCGGGGTGTTGTGTCTCCGTCGTCTTGCTCACGCCGCTGCCATGCTCAAACGTCCACTGCTTGTTCTGATTGCCGCCCTGCTGGTGGTTTTCGCGTTGGTACTGTCGATGCGGCAACCGGCTCGGCGACCGGCGAATGCGGAGGGTTCACAGGCGGCGGAGCCGACTTCGGTGCGTCTGTTCTGTGCGGCGAGTAACCGCGCGGTCGTGGAAGCGATTCGGCGGGAGTACGAAGAGGAGTGTGGTCGCCAGGTAGAGATCGAATACGGTCCCTCGCAGACGTTACTCTCCGCGATTGCCGTGAGCGGACAGGGGGACTTGTACTTGCCCGCCGATGACAGTTATCTCGATCTCGGCCATGAGCAGGGATTGCTCGCCGAACAGATCCCACTGGCCAGCATGCGATTGGTGCTGTGTGTGCCGAAAGGGAATCCACTGGGGATCGACTCCTTCGACGACTTGCTGCGGGATGGTCTGCGTGTCGTTCAAGCGCAGCCCGATGCCGCCGCCGTCGCCAAGATGACGCGCCGACTGCTGACGGAACAAGACACCTGGGAAGCCCTCGAAGGTCGCACGATGGCGTTCCGCTCGACGGTCACGGAAGTCGCCAGCGACGTGAAACTCGGGGCGGCCGATGTGGGCATTGTGTTTGATGCGGTGCTCCACACGTTTCCTGATCTCGAAGCGGTCGCGCTGCCGGAGTTCTCCGAAGGGGTGGCGCACATTGGGGTCGCGGTGATCAAGGACTCGACGCAACCAGCCGCCGCGCTGCACTTCGCCCGGTATCTTGCCGCCAAGGATCGTGGCGCCCAGCAGTACAAAGAGCATGGGTTCCAACCTGTCGATGGCGATGCCTGGGCCGATGTCCCCGAGGTGAGCATTTACGCTGGCTCGATGCTGCGTCCGGCCATCGAGCAGACGTTGGTTGACTTCGAACAACGGGAAGGAGTGCAGGTCACCAGAGTGTACAACGGCTGCGGAATTCTCGTCGCCCAAATGCAGGGAGGGCGACATCCCGATGCGTACTTCGCCTGCGACGTTGAATTCATGAACCAGGTGCGCGAGATGTTCCCTGAGCCGGTGAATGTCTCTGGGAACGAACTCGTCATTCTGGTTCAAGAGGGGAACCCTCACGGTATTCGGGAACTCAAAGACCTGTCGCGTCCGGGACTGCGTGTGGGCATTGGGCACGAGAAGCAATGCGCGATGGGTTGGCTCACACAGCAAACCCTAACCGAAGGGGGCGTGCAAC
>JAGQQB010000641.1 GCA_020426425.1 Planctomycetaceae bacterium
CAGATCACCGAGGAACTCCGCGAGGCGGCATATTTTGATGAAGTCCGGCTGTACGCGGTTGACCATCCGGCAGATGTGGAGGTCTTTACCAACGAAAAGGTCGGGCCACCTTCCATCGCAGAGCCAATGCTGCATACCGCGCGACAACTGCGGTCGCCGGTCGCGGCGATCAATCAGCATGGCCGCGATCTGTTGCCGGAAATCGCCGAGCGCGATGACCGCTTCGCACGGCCTTACGATCAGCGTGTCGCGCACGGATTAACCGAACCGACGAGTATCGAACTCACGCTCGATCTCGCCGACTTGCCCGCGAATGCGACACCGAACATCAAACTGTTCATGACCGGCTGGCTGTACGCGCCGGACCCGAGCGTGTCGGTCGCGATTCACGAGAGCCTCACGCATGGCGGCTCATCCTGGGAAGTGCCGCAACCATTGTCCCTCTGGGTGCCGAACGCCACTGGCGACTGGGAACCAGCGATTCCTTTCACCGGGTTCGTCGGCGGGAAGACGAAGACGATCGTGCTCGACATCGGAGCTGTTGTGAATCGTGACGATCCCCGGATTCAACTGCGCTCGACGATGGAATTCGCCTGGGATCAGATTGCGTACACATTGAATGAACCCGCGTTGCCGCTGACGATGCAACCATTGACGCTGACCAGCGCAGACCTGCACTACCGCGGTTTCTCGCAACGGATCGAGCATCCTCACTTCGGAGCCGAGCGGTATGACTATCAAACCGTCTCGACCGCACCACGCTATACCGCGATGCAGGGCCGCTTCACCCGGTACGGCGATGTGGCTGCTCTCCTTTCAGCAACGGACGATCACCTCATCGTGATGGGCGCTGGCGACGAACTGACGCTCGACTTCGACGCGCTGCCTGAACCACCAGCCGGCATGGTCCGCGATTTCGTGATCTACAACGTCGGCTGGGACAAGGACGCGCAGATGCAAACGGTGCATGGCCAGAGTTCCGAGCCATTGCCGTTTCAACAGATGACGGCGTATCCGAGTCCCGAACCTCGCGAAGTGGACGACGCCTACGAACAGTATCTGCAGGAGTATCAAACGCGCCGCATGACGGGCAGCGGGTTCCGTCGCGAACTGGTGCCGTAGGTGTGTGGACATTGATCTCGCAATGAGATTTCGCTCGGATCGAGGCGAGCCGAGTGCCGTCAGGCCCCGGATTTGAGCGGTCGAGCGACGTCCGGTCCGGGTGCTAACGCACTCCGGCTCGCCGGTGAGTCTGATTTTTTCCGGTCGATCGAACCAACTGAATGTCAACACACCCTAAGGGACCCACGTGAAGGCGCAGCTAGAGCATCTTGCGGTTTGGTGTTCAGTGAACAGTCAAATCCGAAGCACGAAACTCGAAATCCGAAACAAATTCGAAATCCGAATGTTCGAAACGTTGGTTGTGAAGAAGCACGCTCGTTGCCACCCACTTGGCGGTTTTGGTCCTTCTGATTTCTGATTTGTTTCGAGTTTCGGATTTCGGATTTCGTGTTTGACACAGGCTGAACATCAATTCGCAAGATGCTCTAGAATCGGGGACAACTGCGATTTCGGAGAGCGTTTGGGAAAGCCTGAAAGCGACTGGGAGTGCAGGACCGTGAGCGAATCGGCGAGCAGCGTACTCCCAGGGGGACTTCCATCCGACGAGATCTTTCCGGTGATCTACACATGGCTGCGCGAGGCGGCGGCGGTTCGGTTAAGGAAGGAGGCGGAACCAGCATCGATTGATCCGACGGAACTGGTCCACGAGGTCTATCTGCGGTTCGCCGCGACGTATCGGGACCGTTCATGGGAGAGCCGCCGGGAGGTGG
>JAGQQB010000642.1 GCA_020426425.1 Planctomycetaceae bacterium
CGACTGGCAAGCGAAAAGTCGATCAGCCGGGCTTCTCCCCCTTTGCTCAGCAACACGTTCTCTGGCTTCACATCCCGATGAATCCAGCCCTTGCGATGTACTGCCATCAGCGCCTGGACCAGGCATTCCATTAACTTCTCCGCCCGCGCCTGCACCCCGGGCAGATCGTTGCGGAGCATCGCTTTGAGGTTGGGGGCGCGGAAATACTCCATCGTGAAATACGCATGCAGCTTACTGATCCGCAGGTCGTACACTTGGATGATGCTGGGATGCTCCAGGCTTTTGGCGACGTTGTACTCGTGCTTGAGCGACGCTTTGGCTTCGGCGTCTTTGAGGTACTCGTCAAAGAGGATCTTGAGCGCGTAGGCCTGGCCATTCTGGATATTCTTCGCCTCCCAGATCTGCGTGGTGTTCCCGGTGGCGACGCTGCTGATCAGCTCGTAGTCGTCAATGATGTTCGCGTTTTCTGCCACGACAGAACCTCTGACTCCGCTGGTGAGTGCGGGGGGGTGTGATTGGGAAACGAAAGACTTCGGTTCGATCACAATCCCGACGCTGCTGAGGAGGATTGCAGGGGGCCGAACCAAACGTTCGTTCGCGCGATTCCGGTTTCCTGTCTGCAGCAACCGCGCTGCCCGGACCGTAGGACATCGCCCGGACCGGCGCGAACACCAAGCACAGAAAACCGCGCACCTGTGGATTATAGGCGATCAGTCGTGACGAATGCACGACTGATCTGCGCGATGGCGTTTTGCACGGGGCACCGGACAGACGGTGCTCGTCCCCGGTGCGGCCAGCGTTGGCGAAATCCGACTCGCGACACCGTTCCCGAATCGTAGGATTCGCCGACACTACGCAAAGTCCTCAACCCCCAACTCAACGTCAGTTCCCCCCTGCCCCGCCCGGGTTTGATGTCGTTTGGCCGCCCAGGATGCTGTACGTGAAGACATCTGTAATGGTGTTGAACTGTGGCCTGACGGCTATGCGAACGTAGCGCCGGTCGGGCGAGACTACGGCACTGGCTCCCAAGATGGCGCCTTCGTTGAGCACCTGCACACCGGGAGCGACCGCGAAGGCGCCGGCGGGGCCGCCCTGCCCTCGACTGCTCAGCATTTCCGCGACCGCCTGCTTTCGCGCCCTGCGGGATCCTTGTGCGGGGAGAGCTTGTGCTGCCAGTTGCAGACGCAGGAGCAGATCGGGATCGAACTGGCTCAGGATTGCGCGCGGGACCTTGCGGCGACCCTGTTGCAGCGTGATCCTTAGGACTGCGGGACCGTCTTTGAGCGAGACCGTCTCACGCTTGATCGATTGTTGTGGCGAACCAGCGTCGCGGGTGATGGTGACGACGGCTCGTTCCGCCGGGGATTCCGATTTGTTCTCGATCGTTAGCCGATACTCACCAGCATACGCCTTCGGACAGGCATACAGTTCGTAGCTGAACTCCGGGAACGGACCACAGCCATCGTGCAGATGCAGTCCTCCGCCCGCAGTTTCGGGAGTGACGAAGGAGCAAATCGTTCCTGGCGGTTCCTCGACTTCGAGGTCCAGGTCAGCATTGCCGCTCCATTCGACGTGAATTTCAAGATCACGGATCTGGGCTGCGGCAACCTGTTGGGCGATCTTGAGGGCTGTGGAATCGTCGCCGGCACGCCGCAATTGTCGCTGCATTTCGGCCGTGGCATCGATCGCTTGCTGATGTCGCTCCGCGTGTTCGTGGCCCCAATCATGTTCCAGAATGCCGCAAGCGCTCCAGAGAATCTCGGCGGACTCTTTAAGATCCCGCGCCAGTGGGAGCGCCAGGATGTAAGGTTCGGGACGTTCCGGC
>JAGQQB010000643.1 GCA_020426425.1 Planctomycetaceae bacterium
ATGATGCCCTGCTGCCGCAGTTCGGCGGCCAGTTCTTTGACATAGGTCGAACTGCCATAGGCGATGTCGCTGACCGCTGCGAGCAGCCACAATGGGGAGACAGGTAAGAGTGTCATCCCGGCGAGTTCGACGAAGTTTCCGACGGTCTTCTTAGCAAGATATGTCCCCGCCGCCGTTTCACTCTCCTCACCCGCCGCTGGTAACTCGGCACTGGCAAACCCGCCAACGTTCTCGGTCAGAAAGTTGAGCGAGTTTTGCACGGCAACTTTGTAGGTGACCGAATCCTGAAACGCATGCGGCACGAGCATTGTGGCCGCCTCTCTGAGCGTGCCAGCAGAGACACCAACCACGGTCCGCAGTAGACGTTCCGGGAGAGACAGGCCATACATCAGTTGCTGTGCGAAGCTTGTTGGCGCGACCGGTGACTCGGTCGTCGTTGGCAATTGGTTGCTTGCAGTCTCCGGTGACGCTGGAGCCGGACCGAGCGGTTCTTCCCAGCGGCCACCGCAACTGCCGCAGTGATGCAGTCGCTGAGTCGTGGTTGGGCCGTCGATCATGGGTTGCAGGCAACTGGGACATGCCAGTGCATCCTGTCCGAGTTCGCCAGTCGGCACTGCCTCCTGGAGTGCATCGGCCTGTTGTCGAAACGAGCCACCGCACGGCAGGCACACATACAGCGAATCCTGCTCCGCATCAGGCACAAGAATGCGATGGCATCGCGGGCAGACAAATAGCATCTTCATGGAGAGTTCCTCCACCTCAATCGCCGCCTGTCACAGAAACACTCCTGCGAATACAGAGGGCGAGACCGAGTTCACTCTCGAAAGGATACCGTTTCCGAAAGGCGCATGCGCGATGTGGACATGCCAAATTGGTTGGATGCACACGGCGAACCACGGTGGTGGTGGAGAAAGGCCCGGAAGAAATGGTCGCACACGGACTCGAACCGTGGACCTTCTGTGTGTAAGACAGACGTTCTAACCAACTGAACTACGCGACCGTGGATGAGTGTAGGGGAGGAACGAGGGATTGACAAATCAAGGCGGGGTGGGGTTCACTGGGGGAGTGAATGAGGATCGAGGACGAAGAAACTTTGGCGACTGAGGATTCAGGACGGAGGATCTAGGAAGGTGGAATCCGGAAATGTCCAGGAATACCGGATTTCGATTGATCTGCTTGATTCGTCGCAACGTTCCCTTGATCGGAGGAGTGAATCCATGCCGACGTTGGCTTTGAACTGCAACAACTGCGGGGCTCCGCTCTCTGTGCCAGAGGGGGTGCGGTTCTTGACCTGTTCGTTCTGCCAGTCGCAACTGGAAGTCGTGCAAGAGGGGAACGCCGCGTTCACCAAAGTGCTGGAACAGTTGCAGGAGCGGACGGAGCAGGTGGCGACTGACGTCGAGCGGCTCAAACTGCAGAATCAGTTGTTGTCGCTGGAGCACGAGTGGGACCGGCAGTCGCGGGACTTGATGGTTCACAACAAGGAGGGGCGGCCCCATGTTCCAACGGTGGGCGGCGCGATCGCGATGCTACTCATCGGTGGATTGATGTCCGCATTTGCATTGAGCATCCACCCTGGCATGGGACTGCTGTTTATCGTCGTCATCATCATCGGAGCCACCATGCAATGGACGCAGGCTGATCGGTATTCCCGTGCCAAACGCCAGTTCGAATTGAATCGACAACGCATTCACTCGGAAATGGATCAACTCTCTCTGCGCGAATAAGCCCTGCTACACTTCGCATCTGATCAGATCTAAAGGCACGAGAACCAAGGAGTCCCCATCTGATGACCACACTCACCCGTTACCTGTTCGTCTGCACG
>JAGQQB010000644.1 GCA_020426425.1 Planctomycetaceae bacterium
AGACGGGCGTAATCCGCATCACTTCGTTCGATTCGCTGGATCTGCGAGGAGTGCAGCCAGCCTTTCGTTTCCTCGCCAGGTACCTTGACCTTCACCCATCGATCGTCTCTGACTTCGAAGACCCACAGTCGCGTTCCTTGTGGGACGGTTGCGAGGACTTCGCTGCCGGTCTTGATCTGCCCGGGGTTCGCCGTTACGCGGACCATAAAGCCGTCGGCGGCAAGTGCAGCCTCGGCGATGAGCAAAGAACACAGGCTGATCGTTCTAAGGAAAAGGTGTCGATGGCCCATCATCGTCGGTCTCCCCAGACTCTGTAACGCGATCGCAATCAGATGTACGCTCTTCCGGCGTAAACGCAGTGACATCGGAAATCTTCTTCATCGAAACAAGGCTAGTCAAATGTCGAAGTAGTCGTTCGATCCGATCCCTTCAATCGCATCGGCCAAGAGTCATCAAGATCACCATCCCAATCGTCCACTGAGGTCGCACATACAGCAGTCGCATTCCTCGACGCAAAGCTTGGCTCATGCGTGCGACACCGTCGGGATCCGTGCTCGTTCCAACGCCGCTCCGGACCGACACTCCGAGTGTATATGGTATGATGCCGTTCGCTACGTCGGACGAAATCGGCCGAATGGAGTTAGGTTACTTAGATTGGCCGATTGGTGAGTAAATCCAATGGCGGCGAACGCGCAGGATTCCTCACTGAACACCGTTACCGATTCCTACCAATAACGAACCAACAGGGAGCAAATCAGTTCAATCCGCGCACAAAGGTCATGTCGTAATGTGGCTTTTTGGGGCTCTTGAGAAGCCGCGTCGACACCATCGAAAGTGGTCACATCTCCAGCTGGCTCACCACTCGCTTCGCCCGGCTCATTCGTAGCGGTCAAAAATCCGCTGGATCGCGGTCGGCTGCCACTGGCCGCCCAGGCGGTTGACGATGCCGCGGCGGTTGAGTTCATTCGCAACACGGCGGACACCCCAGCCTTTTTCACGGCGGAGTGACATGATCAGGTCGACCACGGGAGCCTCATGCGGGAAGTGACCATACGGCTTGGCCCCGGACTGGCGGCCCGACTTCTTCGCTTCCTGAGGCCTGCCAACGGTTGTCTGCTTCCGCAGCTCTTCCACATGGGCCGCCGTCTCCCGGATCAGTTTGGCTTCGGGGGTTCCTCCCTGGGAGACACATTCACCGGTTGAACATTCCATGACCTGTGCTCCCCGATAGACCAGCAGCCCGATCACCGACTGCTGCTCCATGACTGTATCCCCCAGTGACTTGACCCGGTCGATCAGCACCAGCTGGACTTTTCGGTCCCGGATCGCCATCAGAATCGCGCCCAGTCCGGGGCGACTGGCGGCACCCGGCACATCGACGAATTCGTCGACGATCTCGATGCCCTCACTGGCGGCACACTTCGTCATGAGTGATCGCTGTCGTCCCGCCTGCTGCGGACTGGCGGCACTCAACAGAAGGAGTGCCTGCTTGCGCTTGGCCATGCTGTTAATTCCCTGTTTGGTTTCCGTTTCAGGCCTGTTTGAGGTACCGCTGCACACTCCGCCGGGAGACACCCAGCGCCGTGGCAATCTCGCTGTCGTTCAGCCCTCGGGCCCGCAGCTCGACCGCTCGTTGTGGTGTGGCCTTTGTTGTGCCGGGCTTCCGTCCCGCATACTTGCCGGCCTTCCGCGCCACCGCAATCCCAGCCCGCTGCCGTTCCCGCCGGGCTTCCTGTTCCATCTGCCCCAGTCCCATCAGCACCGAGGCGATGATCTGTCCCACGGTTCCATTGAAGTCGATCTGCTGAGTCACCGAGA
>JAGQQB010000645.1 GCA_020426425.1 Planctomycetaceae bacterium
TCACCGATGGACGCAAGAAGGTCGTCTTCGTCGCCGGGACCCCCAGTCACGGTTACTTCTCGCACGAGCACAACGCCGGTTGCCTGTTGCTCGCTGGCAAGTTGAACACCGCCGCGAAGGAGCAAGGCTTGCCCGTTGTCGCCACCGTCTACACGAATGGCTGGCCAAAAGATCCGACCGCCATGGACAATGTTGATTGCGTCGTCAGCTACTGCGACGGCGGCGGTCGACACTATCTCAACGATCGCCTCGCCGACTTCGACCATCTGACCCAGCGTGGGGTGGGACTTGTCTGCATTCACTACGCCGTCGAAACGACCGCCGGGGAATGTGGCGATCACTTCCTGAAATGGATGGGCGGTTTCTTCGAACCGCACTGGTCGGTCAATCCGCACTGGACCGGCCTGTTCGACAATTTGCCCAAGCATCCGATCACGCAAGGGGTCGGCACCATCGAAGTCAACGATGAGTGGTACTACCACATGCGGTTTGTCCCAGAGATGAAAGGGGTCACGCCGATCCTCTCCGCACTGCCGCCACGCGAAACACTCAATCGCAAAGATGGCGCCCACAGCGGCAATCCCCATGTCCGGGCGGCGGTGCTCGAACGCAAGGAACCACAACATGTCGCGTGGGCGTATGATCGACCTGATGGCAAAGGACGCGGCTTCGGCTTTACCGGTGGTCACTTCCACAATAACTGGGGAAATGACAATTTCCGCAAACTGGTGCTGAATGCCATCGTCTGGGCGGCTCATGGCGAGGTGCCTGCGGATGGCGTTGCCTCGACGACGCCGACTCAGGAAGAACTCGAAGCGAATCAGGACGAACCAAAACCGGGCAACGCCCAGGCGCCTGCCAAGCCGCCGGAGCCGAAATTGGCCACTGGCAACGTGAAGCCAGCATTCTCTTCCAAGGTGGTCACACCGGAAACTCCCGGCCACGCCGTCGACATTGACGTCGACATCACTGGCGCCAAGAACCTGTGGCTCGTCGTCACCGATGGTGGCAACGGATTTGGTTGCGACTGGGCAGATTGGGCGGAGCCGCGACTGGAATCAGGAGCTAAGTCACAGCCCGTGGCACTGACCGCACTCAACTGGAAAGCCGCCTCGTCCCAATTCGGCGATGTCCGCAAGGGCAAGAACTGCAACGGCGGCGATCTCCGCATTGATGGCAAGACGGTCGAGTACGGCATCGGCACGCATGCGAACTCGGTCATTGAGTTCGAGTTGCCCCAGGATCATCAGTTCACCCGGTTCAAAGCCCGGGGCGGCCTCGATAACGGAGGGACCGATCAGGGGAGTTGCGGGGCTCAGGTTTCCGTACAGTTCCATGTCTTCACGCAGCGTCCTTCGGCTGCCTTCCTCGCCGCCAACAACAGCGGAGGTGGCGGAGGCGGTGCTCCGGCGAGTCACGAAGCGGCAGATGCGATTGAACAGCTCGACGTACATCCCGACCTCGACGCCGTTGTCTTCGCCTCGGAACCGATGATGACGAACCCGGCCTCGATCGATATCGACCATCTTGGCCGCGTCTGGGTGAGCGAGGCGATCAACTACCGCGACTTCCGTAACAAGGACGTCATCGGCGAACGCAAAGAAGGGGACCGCATCCTCATCCTCGAAGACACCAACGGCGACGCCAAGGCCGACAAAGCCAGTGTCTTCTATCAGGGGCACGACATCGATTCCGCGCACGGACTCCTGATCTTGCCGACACCTTCCGGCAAAGGTCAACGGCTGCTGGTCTCCGCCCTCGACTCCGTCTTCTTTCTGATCGACGATGATGGCGATCTCAAGAGTGATCGTAAAG
>JAGQQB010000646.1 GCA_020426425.1 Planctomycetaceae bacterium
CGTCGGACGCACCCCGACCAGTCGTTCGGAGGATCTGGTGATGTCCGCACCGTGGCGAAGTGGTAGACTCCCGCCAGGCACCGCCACAAGATCGACGTTCTCATGCCTCGACGCCGCTGACCTCAAAACGGCGGTCCCTTTGACCGACACGCATGACCTCCTCCATCGACAACCTGTATCAGACCAAGATGCGCCAGTTGCGTCCGCACGAGCGGATGGAGCGCTGCGTTGCGATGGGCCAATGGTCGCGAGAACTGATCGGTCGGCAAATCGTGAAAGAACAGGGGCCGATGTCGCCCGAACGCCTGCGCCTGCTGGTGGCTCGGCGCATCTACGCCTCCGTCCCCTTCGTGGTCGCCTACCTGGATGAAAGGCTGCGGGATGTTCCCCATTGACGACATCACCAAGCGAAGCCGCCACCCTCACCGGCGAATAGCCCTCGGGGCGATCGGTTACCTCAGTTCATCGTCGTCGTCATCGAACTCGAATTCCTCGAATTCGAATTCGTCGTCGGCGTCGAACAGTGCCTCTTCGCTTTCGTCGGCGTCCGCCACGGCGTCTTCGAACAAGTCGTCCGCCTCTCCCAGATCGTCTTCCACATCGAGGAGATCGTCATCTGCGGCTTCGAACGTCGCGGCGTCGTCGAAGTCTTCGACATCGTCGGCGAACGCATCGTCCTCAACGAGGTCGTCCTTGACTTTGGCAGGAGGCGCGGCGGCTGTCGCCGCAGCTTGCCCTTTGGTTGACGCCGCTTCAGCAGCCTCGGCGACCGCTCCGCCGCGACCATAAAAGATCAGCAGCCACAACGGGATGATCATCACCCCCACCATGACCACGATCATGCTGATCGTCGCCGCCTGCAAGATCGTCGGCATGCTGGCCAAATTGTGCAGCACCGCCATCAACATCAAATAGAACAGGTACCCGCCGGGAATCACGGCGATGAACGAGGTCGAAATGAGTTGTGGCTTCGTCACGGCAAACACCTGTTGGAAGGACAGGAACTTGGCGGCGCAGGAACTGCGGGCCATGGCGCACACCAGGCGCGGCTTCCCCTGCGTTGGTTGTCGTATCTCCAAGCAACGCAGGTCTACCCAAATTACCCAATCGCAGCCAGAAGACGAAAGCTCTCGTTGGAGATTTCCTCATGACCGGCGCAATCGGACTATGCGACGTTGCTGTGGTCGCGTTGAACGTTCAGGGGCCTGCGGCCCGTTGAGTGTGGCTGCGCCACAGTTGAGTAGGGTTCAGCTGAGTGGGTTCAGCGCGGAAGGGACGTCTATCGCGCCTGACGCTCCCGCAGGTTTGGGACAGGATCGCGCGACACAACCAAATCATCCCCAGCCATCTCCTGTGCCAACATCACCAGCGTTAGGAACTCGTGGCGATGTCCATTCGCATCGGCACCAAGACTCAACTCGGCCCATTGGGCGATGTCGTGCCACTGCACGTGCCCACTGAACTGTGAGTCGCGCAGCAGCATCCCAAAGGCGGCCACCGCGGTGGCGAAGCGAAAGTCGTCACTGGCCTGAGCAAACTCATGCCCGTCGTCGAAACCGCGAAACGTGATCGATTGGACCTCGTCCGAGACCGGGTCTTTGTACCGTATGCGCAGCGTGAGCAGTTCCGCCGAGTCGGCGGCTTCGGTCAGTGAGGCACCAGCCTGGTAACGCAATTCCGGAACGGCTGGAACCGAATCGCCACTCAACACTGGGATGATCTCATAGAACGCGGTGACCGCATGGCCAGCGCCAATCTCACCGGCATCGCGCCGATCATCCAGAAAATCTTCGTCTGCCAGTTGTCGGTTCTC
>JAGQQB010000647.1 GCA_020426425.1 Planctomycetaceae bacterium
GCCTTCATCGTGCGGATCTGGAAGGCGACTCGAGCCCGCAAAGGGAATCTGGCGATTGTCTGTCCCAATGACGAGGTCTTGGAAGTCATTCGACTGGCGGGACTCGACAAGGTCTGGTCAATTCATGACGAGGCGGGTGGGGCGTTGGCCTCAATGGGCGTCCGGGGACGAGCTGCGGCAGCCGCTGTCGCCCAAGCGAATGGCGATGCTGCTCCCGCAAGCCCGGCTGTGGCCACAGCCCTGATGTCGACGCCCCCGGCGAACGAGCCAGGCACTTCAGCTTCGACCTCATGGGCCATCTGGCTGGGCGTGGCGGGGATCCTGCTGGCGGGAATCACCTTGGTGGCGCCGCTCTTCACCAGTCTGTCGATCGCGACGCTCGCGCCGTTCTATTGGGCATTCGCTGCCATCGCTCTGATCATGGGACTGGTCACCGTTGTCACCGCTGGCGGACACACCCGGGGAGCGGGGCTCGTCGTGATGATCATCGGCGGCCTGCTCCTGGGAATTGCTGGAGCTGGCAAGATGGACCTGAAGCAACAACTCCCAAACGTCCCCGCTCAACAAGACGCTAAGGACGACTCCAACGCAGACGATGAAGCACCGGCCACGAACAGTGACGCAACAGATTCGTCGCCGGTGGACGTGAGTGAAACCTCTCCCCCTTCGACCAACACCGAGAACGCATCCAATGACTGAAACCGCAGCCGGGAAACCGCTCCCAGTTCAAGGTCGCCAACGAGCACTGACCGAGGAACTCGCCAGTCTGGTGGATGTCGTTGAACCGGCACCACTGCTTAACCTGCTGTTGGAACGCGCCTTTGAGTTGCAGGCGACTGACTTGCACTTCGACCCCCAACCCAACGGTCTTGCCATTCGGCTGCGACTGGATGGGGTCATGCACGACATCTTCCGGCTGCCGCAACAGATGAGTTCTCAAGCGGTCTCACGGATGAAGCTGCTGGCTGGCATGAACATCACCGAGAAGCGGCTCGTCCAGGATGGACACATCTCCAGCAACGTGCTGCAGAAAGAACGGGACGTGCGGGTTTGCGTTGGTCCAACCATCTACGGCGAACGGCTCGTCATGCGGTTGATGCCCGATGCAACGCAACTGACGCGTCTGGAAGAACTCGGCATGGACGATGCGCAGGTAGGGCAGGTCCGCCGCGCGCTGGCCAATCCCTATGGAGTCGTGCTGAGCGTGGGACCAGTTGGAACCGGCAAGAGTACCACGACCTATGGTTGCCTGCATGCCCTGAATCAGCCCTCACGCAGTCTCGTCACCATTGAAGACCCGGTGGAACGCCGCGTCGCGGGCGTGAATCAGATTCAGGTCGATCCCAAGCTGCAGTTCGGCTTTACGGAAGCACTGCGTGGCGTCCTGCGGCAGGATGCCGATGTGATCATGATCGGTGAAATTCGCGATGCGGAAACTGCCCATATCGCTGTCCGCGCCGGGCTCACCGGGATTCGCGTGCTCAGCACATTGCACGCGAGCGACACTGGAGCAACGATCGATCTGTTCCGAGAGTTCAACATTCCTCGCATGTTCATCGCAGATGCGATCAACTGTCTGATTGCACAGCGACTGATGCGGAAGGTGTGCGAACATCACCGCGAGAATTACACACCAGATGCCACGGAGCAAAAGCTGCTGCGGCTCAACGAAGCGCCGGGAAAACAAACCAGCCTGACACGCGGCGTCCCACACGACACGAACTTCCACAGTGGCTACTTTGGCCGGACCGGCATTTTCGAGGTGATGTACTTCACCGAAGAAATCCGCGAGATGATCACGTCCGGAAAAAC
>JAGQQB010000648.1 GCA_020426425.1 Planctomycetaceae bacterium
TCTCTTGCTCACGATCGTTGCAATGCGGAACCGATCGGTTCTCTGAGAGGCTGCGCTGCGGCGGTCTCAGGTTGTCGACTTTGCGCGGCGACCGCATTTCTGGTGCAGGAGGCGACCATGTTGTCACGCGGCTCTCGACTCGTTTTCACATTCGCTATTGGCCTTGTGGCGACATCAACCGCACAGGCACAGTTCCTGCCGACGTGCGTGCGCTGCCAGTCGCATGCCATTCCGCGACCAGTCGCTCCTGTCGTCCCTATCGTCCGGCCGATGGTGCCGATGACGCCAGC
This sequence comes from Planctomycetaceae bacterium, assembly GCA_020426425.1. GTDB lineage: Bacteria > Planctomycetota > Planctomycetia > Planctomycetales > Planctomycetaceae > JACKHO01. The sequence goes on from JAGQQB010000648.1 coordinate 291, forward strand.
GTGCGGCTGCCAGACACCCATCGTGCAGCAGCAACTGCGGCCAGTGGTCGAAACGCAGATGCGGCAACAACAGGTGATGACCTATCAGGATGTGGTCAAGACGCAGATCCGTCGCGAACAACAGGTGGTTTCTGTTCCAGTCACCACGACGCGCCAAGTAACCGTTGACCAGGGCGGTTACAAAATGGTTTGGGTGCCGAATCTTGTGACCAAGAACGTTACTGAAACCACCGTACAGCAGCAGGTGCAGGTGCGCGATGTGCCTGTGCAAGTTGTGGAACGCATTCCACAAGTGCAGACGCAACTCGTTCCGCAGCGTGTAGTGCGATATGTACCAGAGACGCGTGTGGTGTATGGGTACGGTCCAGGTGCAGTGGCTTATGCTCCGGTGATTCCTTCGGCAACGCCGCTGGCTGTCCAGCCAATTCCGCAGGCGGCATCGACGAACACAGCGCTCGCTCCAATTCCTGACCCGGTCTCGACACCACAAACAACACCCCAGACCAGTGCGCCGCAAGTGATCACCCCCCAGGCGTCACAGTCTGCCGAAGAATGGAAGACGATCCCCCAGCGTCAGGCTGCCAGCGAGACGATCCAGCAGCAGAGCTATGCGCAACAAGGCGAACAAGTCATTGCTCCAACGGAGCCGCAACGACTGTTCGCGCCGGGCGTGCCGACAGCGGTCCGGGCGTTTCCGGGGATCGTGCGATAATCGCTCTTCACTTCCACGCGAACGGCTGTTGGGTGAGCCGCTCATACGCCTCGATGTACTTCTCGCGCGTCTTGGTAACGATCTCCGCTGGCAGTTCCGGCGGCGGGCTGTTCTTGTCCCAGGTGGTTGACTCAAGCCAGTCGCGAACGAACTGCTTGTCGAACGAATATTGATTGCCAGCCGGCGAGTATGTGTCTTCGGGCCAGAAGCGCGAGCTGTCCGGCGTGAGAACTTCGTCGATTAGGATCAACTCATCATCGATCTGACCGAACTCGAACTTGGTATCGGCAATGATGATCCCCTGGCTGCGGGCGTATTCCGAACCAGTTTCGTAGATCTCCAGCGAGAGCGTTCGCAGTTGCGTCGCGAGCGACTCGCCTACATGGTCGCACATCGTCGCGAACGAAATGTTCTCGTCGTGACCTTCTTCGGCCTTCGTTGCTGGCGTGAAGATCGGTTCTGGTAACTGACTGCCCAGTTGTAATCCGCCGGGCAGCGCGATTCCGCAAACCGTTCCCGATTGCTGATACTCCTTCCAGCCGGAGCCAGCGAGATATCCGCGCACCACGCACTCGACCGGAACCACCTGAGATTTGCGGACAACCATGCTGCGCCCCTGGAGTGCATCGACATCAACGCCAGCGGGCAGCGGTACGTCGGTCGGTTCCATGCTGAGCAGATGATGCTTCACCCTGAGCCGGTCAAACCAGAACCGACTGATCTGCGTGAGCACGCGACCTTTGTCCGGGATCGCCGTCGGCAGGATCCAGTCGAACGCACTGATCCGGTCGGTCGCCACCAGCAAC
>JAGQQB010000064.1 GCA_020426425.1 Planctomycetaceae bacterium
GAGGGCATGACAAGCCGCATGTTGCCCAACTGGGACGAAGACCTGTTGCTCACGCGACAATGGGATGCGAACGGTCACGCGCGCGGCAAGCTCGCGCCTGGCGGTTGGGTTGCCTCGACCGATCCTGATGGCAAAACCTGGGATCTGTTCTCGATCGGTTACCGAAATCCTTACGACATGGCATTCAACGCCGATGGCGAACTTTTCGCCTACGACGCTGACATGGAATGGGACGTCGGCTCACCCTGGTATCGACCGACGCGCGTGGTGCATGCCACAAGTGGCAGCGAGTTCGGCTGGCGCAGCGGCACCGGCAAATGGCCGACCTATTATCTCGACAGTCTGCCGCCAATTGTGAACATCGGCCCCGGCTCGCCGGTCGGTGTCGAGTTCGGTTATGGCACGAAGTTCCCTGCGAAGTACCAGAAGGCATTGTACATCTGCGACTGGACCTTCGGCACGATGTACGCCATTCACATCACGCCGCAAGGCAGCACATACGTCGGCGAGAAGGAAGAGTTCCTGTCGCGGACGCCGCTGCCGCTCACCGATGCCACGATTGGCCACGATGGCGCCCTGTACTTCACCATTGGTGGGCGCGGGACACAGTCCGAGTTGTACCGGGTGACGTACCAGGGTGACGAATCGACCGATCCGGCCGATCTGCACGATGCCCAGTTCGCCGAAGACCGGGCATTGCGGCATGAAGTGGAGCAATTGCACCGCAGTGATCTGTCTGCGAATCCAGAGTCCGCCCGACTCAAAGAAAAGTTGCAGAACGCCGATCGCTTTCTGCGATACGCAGTCACCGTTGCTTACGAGAAGGCCTTCCTGGCTCAGCAGCCCCCGGTGGAAAGCATTCGATTCACGGGGCGATCACTCCCTCCCGCCGACGTCATGAGTTCCGCAGTAATGCTCTCCCGATTGGGAGTGACCGGTGCCAGCGCCGAGTTGCTGAATGGACTGCACGAAATCGACGTCGCGCAGCTCCCGGAATCCCAACAGCTCGACTACCTGCGTGCATTGTCCCTCGTCTTCATCCGGCTCGGTGCCCCAGATGACGCGACTCGGCAGAAGTTCATCGCCAAGCTCGATCCGCTGTACCCAGCGAAGTCGCATCGAGTCAATCTGGAACTGTGCCAGATGCTCGTCTTCCTGCAGTCGCCAACGGTGATCGACAAGACGATCGCCCTGCTCCAGGAACCAAGCGGCGTCGAGGAAGAAGACCTCGGAGCCGTCCTCTCACGTAATGCTGGGTACGGAGGATCGATCAAGGCGATGCTGGCCAATCAGCCGGACAAACCCCGCATTGGTTACGCGTTTGCCCTCCGTAACGTGAAGGAAGGGTGGACGATGGATCAGCGGAAGGCGTACTTCGAATTCCTCGATCAGGCCAAACAGTGGAGCGGCGGCAACAGCTATCGTAAGTTCATCCAGAACATCGATGACGAAACTTTCCTCGCCGCCACAGAACTCGAACGACTCGCGATCGAGGCCGCCGGTGCTCGCAAGCCGTTCCAGATGCCCGAACTTCCCAAGCCTGCTGGTCCAGGTAAGGATTGGACCCTGGAGGAAGTCCGCGCGATTGCGGCAGAAGGACTGAAGAAGGGCCGCGATTTCAAGAACGGCGAGAAAATGTTCGCCGCCACGCGTTGTGTACTCTGTCATCGTTTCGGCGGAGATGGGGGCGCGACCGGACCGGACCTGACTCAACTCGCTGGCCGCTTCAATCTCGAAGCCCTGACAGAGTCGATTTTCGATCCGAGTAAGATCATCTCCGATCAGTACCGCGCACATGTCATTGCCACGAAAGACGGCAAAGTTCATACCGGCAAGATCGTGAGTGAAACCACCACAACCTACACCGTGGTCACCGATCCCGAAGACTCCACCAAGGTGGTCGATCTGGCCCGGGCCGACATCGAGGAGATGCAGCCTTCGCCCAAATCCCTGATGCCCGAGGGCCTGCTCAAACCCCTCAACCAGGACGAAGTCCTCGACCTGCTGGCGTATCTGCTGAGCCGTGGGAACCCCGGGGATGCAATGTTCCGGAAGTAGTCCTCCTACCGATGCTCCCTCTCCTGATTCTCGCCGAAGCGGCTGTCCTGTTTCTGGTTCAGGCGGTCCTGCGGCGTAACTATCCGTGGTTGGCATGGGGAGTCTTTGGGGGCTTGACGCTGCTCCTGACTCCGCAGTGGATCGGTACGCATTTGTCCGGGGAGTTCCCCTTTGTTGATTGCTTCGCCTGGGTGAAACAATACACGATTCAGTTCTGTGTCTGCTGGGTCACCGCCTTGAGGTTTACGTCGCTTGGTCAGCACCCTTGGGCGCTACGGGCAACTGTGTTGCTGCTACCTATCAACATTCTGGAGGCGGTTGTTGAAGACTTCGGCAGAGATCACGAGGCACATTGGCTGGTTGCGATTTCCGGCGTCCTGCTGATCGTCGGGATTCCAAACCCGGAACGCTCACTGGTGCTCGGTTCCGACTCTCGTCGGGAAGTCTCTTACGAGGGAGTCACTCGCGGCTGGATTCTTGAGTACACGCTTTGGAACTGGGCCTTTGTGTTCCTGAACTTCCCGATGCTGGCCGCGCATCATCTGGCAGTGCTGGGCGTCCCCCTCTGGATTGGCATGCGTGAACCGCGACGTTGGCTGCTGACACGCACATACACGCTCGCCACACATCTGCTGTTGATGTTCACGTTTCCGAGACTGCTCGTGCCAACAATGGACACCACTTACTGGACAACCCCACAACGTGAGAGCATGGTGTCCGCACTGTGCCTGATCTCCATGAGTTCGTTCGTACTGCGCTGTGTGATTCGCTGGCAACGACCTTCGCCCACACACCAACACCGCCCCGCTTGATGTGGGCAGAGGCAATGTTGAGTTTTCCACGGATGTTTGCAATCACGAGCGTGAGTGGTAGAACTCCTCGGCATTGCCCGCATGATCGTGTATCCAGCCGACTAATCGGCCTAACCCGCATTGCTGGTAAAGCCCAGACCAGAATCAACCGACTATTCGCACGCAATGCGTGTTGAATCACTACAGGTTGATAGACTACTTGGACGCTCTTTGAGGTGACGAATCCATGTCTCTTGGGACGCGAGATTCTCAATGGTTTGAATCAGGTCCAGGCCTGTGCAGTACCATGTGGACCGCATCACCATGCAGGTGGGTGTGAGTCACCAGCAGTTTCGGTAGGGCCGGGACGAACGGAGCGCCAACAGCAGAGAATTGCATGTCTACTACCTTTGGCGTCTCCGGGGCGAAGTTTCCCTGGTTGGGACGACTCGTCCAAAACCTGACACTGCCGTATTACCTGTGGCGTTGCCGGATCCGCAATCTGCATCCTGTCGGGACGGCGGCGGAGCGGGAGACGGTGGCCAACATCCAATCGCGCATCGCCGCTGGCGAGACGTGTTATGTGGTGGGGATGACGCCCGCCGGGCACAATACCGGTGTCGCGCTCATCGCGCTATCGCAGGCGCGCGGGATCGAGATCATCGCTAATGACGAAGAAGAACGGCTCACTGGCGACAAGCATTGTGATCAGTATCCGGAGCAGTCCCTGGAATTGCTGAAGCGACGATTGGCCCAGCGGGGCATTCGGCCAGAACAGATCGCGGCATGGTGTTTGGGGTGGGACTACGGACACATCGGTCCGTTCGCGTTCAAGAACGTCTTCGAGGAGTGGCCAACCAGTTGGCTGTTGATCAACCCGAATGCCTCGCCACGCTGGCGGTTTTGGCCAAACGTGATTTTCACGCGGACGGTGACGCGCCGACTGCAGCAGCAGTTTGGACTACCAGCACTGCCCAAGGTGCTGATGATGCCGCATCACGAGAATCATGCGGCACTGTCGTATGGGGCCTCGCCGTTTGCACAGGATGGCGAAAAGACCATTGTGCTCGTGGTCGATGGATGGGGGGATGACGGAGCGATCTCATTCTTTCTCGGAGAACAGGGCAAACTGACGAAACTGTATTCCAACGACAGTTTGATGGACTCACTCGGAGCGTACTACTCGGTGATCAGTTCCACGCAGGGGGGCTGGACCACGTTGAGCAGTGAAGGCCGTTACATGGGGGCAGTCGCGTGGGGAGATCAGAATCGGCTGACCAACCCGTTCTACAAACAGCTTCGGCAGATCTTCCATTTCGAAAGCGACGGGCGTTTGCTGATCAATCGCAAGTTGTGCAATTGGCAGAACGCTGGCGAATTCCGTCCGTACACACGGCAGTTGTCGAAGATGATTGGCCCACCGGTTCCGCTGGACAAGATGTGGAACCCAGATGCAGTGCTCAACGTTGCCGATGTCGCACACTCGCAGATCACCCAGCGCCGGGTTGATCTGGCGGCAGCCACACAGTTGGTCTTCGAAGATGCGGTGTTCCATATGGTGGATCATCTCATCCGAACCACAGGCAGTAGTCGCCTGGTCTTCACTGGGGGCACAGCGCTCAACGCGCTGGCCAATATGGAATTGCTGGAGCGATACAACGAGGCTTGGTACGAACGCAATCTGAATCGACGCGATCGACTGCATCTTTGGGTGCCGCCGGTTCCAGGTGATGCCGGGATTCCGCTGGGAGCGGCCTTCAACATCGCCATGCGTGCGGGGCTTCGCACTCAGCAGCCACTGCAGCATGCCTACTATTGTGGAGTGGAACCAACGCGAGACGAGATCGTCACGGCGATTGAAAACGACAAGGTCGTCCGGCATGAACTGCTCGGCAACATTTCTGAACCTGCCGGATTGGAACTGGTGGCGGATCAACTGGCCTACATCATCGCCCACGATGGCGCAGTCGGCTTGTACCATGGTTCGGCGGAAACAGGCCCGCGCGCTCTGGGACACCGCAGCATCCTGGCGAACCCCTGTAACCCCGCCAGTCTGGAGAACATCAATCGGCTCGTGAAGTTCCGCGAACCGATTCGCCCGCTCGCGCCGATGGTGACTGATACTGACGCCGCCAAGTATTTTGTTCTCTCACCCGGGGCAGCCGATGACGACTACAACGCCTATCGTTACATGGTGATGACCACTCATGTGCATCCTGTAGCACACGAAACGATCCCGGCAGTCATTCACAAAGACGGCACAGCGCGAATTCAGATCGTGCGGGAGGCTGACTCCCCATTCGTGTATGCCTATCTCAAGGCGATGGGACGTCGGGTCGGTGCAGAGGTCTCGGTCAACACATCGCTCAATGTCGGCAGTCCGATTGTCCAGACCCCGCAGCAGGCGCTCGAAGCGTTTCAGCGCGCCAAAGCGATGACGGCGCTCCTGATGATTGCCGACACTGGAGAGGCCTACCTCGTTTGGCACACCAGCACAGAATCCCCCCGCGATGGGGGCGAGTTGTTGCATCAATGGTTGGACGACCACGCCAAGGAAACAGGCCGGAGCCGGATGGCAACGCCTCCCTTGTCGTGATCTCACAGACCGCAGACGCAAGCACGAACGCCCATTAGACAGCAGCTGCTCGTTTCGCAATCACGCGTTGCAGGGCCGCGCCCATGTCGGCCGGACTTTCGGAAACTTCTACGCCAACCGCAGTCAGGGCGGCCATCTTCTCGGCGGCGGTTCCGCTACCGCCGGAAATGATCGCGCCGGCATGCCCCATCCGTTTGCCTGGAGGCGCGGTCTGTCCTGCTATGAAAGCAGCGACCGGCTTGGTGACATGGTCGCGAATGTACTCAGCGGCCTGCACCTCGGCGTCGCCACCGATTTCGCCGATCATCAGAATCGACTCAGTGCCGGGATCGTTTTCAAACATCTCCAGTAGGTCGATGAACGACGTACCAGCGATTGGATCGCCGCCAATGCCGACAGCGGTTGACTGACCCAGTCCGAGCCGCCCGAGTTGCCAGGCGGCTTCGTAGGTCAGCGTGCCGCTCTTACTGATCAAGCCCACAGTTCCAGGAGCGTGAATATAGCCTGGCATAATGCCGATCTTGGCGATTCCGGGAGTAATAATCCCAGGGCAGTTGGGACCGATCAACCGCGTGTTGGGATAGTCGCGGAGGAAGTGCTGCACCTTGGCCATGTCGAGCACGGGAATCCCTTCGGTGATCGCCACGATCAACCGCATGCCAGCATCAGCCGCTTCCATGATCGCGTCGGCACAGAACGGCGGCGGCACAAACACGAGCGACGTGTTCGCACCCGTCTGGGCGATTGCCTCACGAACGGAGTCGTACACGGGGAAGCCATCGACCTCGGTCCCCCCTTTTCCGGGCGTGACGCCACCCACCATCACCGCTTCACCAGGGCGATGTTCCTGGGCATACGCACGGCACTGCTGAGAGTGAAACAACCCGGATTTTCCGGTGATTCCCTGGGTGATAATCTTCGTGTCACGATCAACCAGAATCGACATGGCGGGGGTATCCGTACAGTGTGGACAGCTTGAGTAATGGTGTGGGAAAAGTTCGCGACCTAAGGACGCGCACTGGTCGGCACGAAATCACGGCGACCATGCCCGAGGTAGATCTGCCGAGGGCGCTGAATCCGCTGTTCTTTGTCTTCTACCAGTTCATTCCACTGGGCAAGCCATCCGACCGCACGTGGAATGGCGAACAGCACCGGGAACATCGTGACTGGCAGTCCCATCGCCTGATAGATCAAGCCCGAATAGAAGTCGACATTCGGATACAACCGCCGCTTGACGAAGTATTCGTCCTCAAGGGCGATCCGTTCGAGTTCAAGCGCAATATCCAGCAACGGATTGCGACCGGTAACTTCGAACACGGCGTCGGCAGTGCGTTTGATGATCTTGGCGCGAGGATCGTAACTCTTGTAGACGCGGTGCCCGAAGCCCATCAGGCGGACCTCGCCCGCCTTACAGCGCTCGATGAACTTGGGCACATTGCTGACGTTGCCAATCTCGTTGAGCATCTTCAACACGGCTTCGTTCGCACCGCCATGCAACGGACCATACAGCGCTGCGGCGGCGCCAGCGAGCGCGGAATAGGGATCTGCATCGGACGAACCAATCGCCCGCATCACACTGGCAGAGCAGTTCTGTTCGTGATCTGCATGCAAAATGAACAGCACATCGAGTGCCTGCACGAACGCCGGCAGCAGCGGATAGGGATTGTCGTTCATCTTGAACAACATCGAGAGGAAGTTCTCGGTGTAGCCCAGCTGATTGTCCGGGTAGTTGTAGGGATGGCCTTGTGAATGGCGATAACAGAAGGCGGCGAGCGTAGGGACTTTGGCGATCAGCCGCGTGATCTGCAACATGCGGTTCTGCTGGCAGTCGACCTGCTTTGCATCAGGATAGAACGTGGAGAGCGCCGCGATGGTGCTGATCATCATCCCCATCGGGTGTGCGTCGTACCGGAACTCCTCCATCTGTCGCTTGATGTTTTCATGCACCACGGTGTGCATGCGAATGGAGGCTTCCCAGGTTTCCATCTGCTCACGGGTCGGGAGTTCCCCATGAACCAGCAGGTAGGCGACTTCGCTGAAACTGCTCTGCTCGGCAAGTTGCTCGATCGGATAGCCACGATACTCGAGGATGCCTTCATCCCCATCAATGAACGTGATCCGGCTCTTGCAGGAAGCAGTGTTGGTGTAGCCAGGGTCGTAGGTCATCAGACCAAAGTCGGACTCCTGCACCTTGATTTGACGCAAGTCCATCGCCCGGATGGTGTCGTTCTCAACGGGAATCTCATAGGTCTTCCCGGTGCGGTTGTCAGTAATTGTCAGGGTGTCTGCCATGTTGAACCGTCAATCATCCAAACCGAAAGGAAGCCAATCATCCGTGAACATGACGAAACGAGGAGGAACTCGTAATTGTAGCGTGCCACCGAGAGGCGGTCGAACAACCAGGAGCGATTCCGAAAACGAAAACACCCCAGGCGGATGACCTGGGGTGTTTTGTTTCCTGACGAAACAGTCCAGCGAACTAGACCATTTCTTTCAGCTTCTTGAGTGCGCGAACGCGAACGACCTTGGAAGCGGGCTTCGCCTTGATCGTGATGGTTTCGCCGGTGCGAGGATTGATCCCCTTCTTGGCCGGAGTCGCCTTCTTGTCCTTCACAACGATCTTCAGCAGACCGGGCAATACGAATTGACCAGGCCCCTTCTTGCTGATGCTCTCACCAACGAGAGCTTCCAAGCTGTCCAGGACAGACGTGACTTCCTTCTTGCCCAGCTCAGTCCTCTCTGCGAGAGCGGCGATGAGTTGAGACTTGCTCATAGCCCGAGCGGCGGCGGCTGCTTTTTTCGCCATTTATGGCTCCTTTTTCGAATGGCGTTGCGTTGAAGTGTGGAAAACCTCTACAAGCAGAGAGATTCCAGTGATCAGGTAAGTAGAGTTTGGCTGTTTCGCCTTGTCAATTCTTCCGACAGCCCAAATCTGGCCAAAATGTGGGGTTTTTCCCCAGTTTTGGACACTTCTGGGCCTGTTCTTCCGCCAATCAATGCATTCCGCGTCCGACAGGAGAGCTTTTCGCGGTTGACCGTTCGCTGCAGGTATCGGGCAATTGGGCCTTAGCGGTCCAACCCTGCACTCTCGACTTCAGACGCTCGGCCCTCAATCATCCATCCAACCGCGACCTACTTCAGGTTCCCCCAATCCTGCACAGTGACTGTCGCCCGAGACCCACAGATTTCCCGGATGCGGGAGATCAGGGCGTAGGTTCGACCAGCCACGTCCGCAGGATCGGACGATTCGAAATTCACGCGGAGTAGTGGCTCGTTGTTCGAGGCGCGAATGTTGAACCACCAGTCCGGGGTGTAGTCGGCCACGATTCGATAGGTCTTGCCATCAGGATCGTGTTCGGCGTCCACCTGGAAGACATCATCGACCGTTGCCAGTTTCGGATCGCGCGGTGAGAAGACACCCACACCATCCAGATCGAGAATGTAGGCGTTACTGGCTGGGTCGCTGTACTCGGCGCGAATCGCAGCGATGACATCGCGACTGACGGCAGTCCAATCGGAACAGGTAAATCGCAAGTTCACTTCGCCACTGCTCGGCCAGGGTTTGAGTTCGCCCAGCAGTTGCGAGCAGGTCTTACCCGAGGCCAGCAGCATGTCCCAGAAGTCGACCAGTGCGAACAATCCGGAATCGAGGCAATAGGTGTCGGGGAAGTTGTAGTGGGCAGAACTTTCGCCACCGAACACGGCGTTCGTTTGCATCAAGGCGACCTTCGCCGCATCTTGGCCGACGCGACAGATCGCCGGAATGCCACCAGCCGCCCGAACCGTTTGCGGCACCAACCACGAGGCGACTGCAGAGTAAACGACCGCGCCCCCCTTGGCCGCCAGCACCGCATTGCGTGCGAGGGCAGCGAGCATCACCGATCCACTGACGAACTGTCCCCATTCATCAACGAGGAACACCCGGTCAGCATCGCCGTCGAATGCTGCGCCGAATGCGGCCCCTTGCTCAATGACAGTTTCCTGCAACAACTTCACCGCGCCAGGCAATCCAGGATTCGATGGCCGGGTTGGGAAGCGTCCATCAATCTGCTCGGCGACGGTGAGGATTTCGACTTCCGCCCCACGCTTCTTGAGTTCCGCCTTCAGCAGCGGACCAAACAGTCCGCCCACGCCGTTGCCCGGATCGAGCACGATCTTTCCCTTCGCGTTGCCGAGCCGCTCTGACCGATCGCATGCGGCGGCGACAAAACGCGACTGCAAGTCGAGCCGACCAGCAGCCGGGAATGGCGCACACGAGGCTGCTGGGGCAGCGCCATTGTCGGCATCGTTGGCGTACGCCGGAGCGAGATGGTCGAGTGGACGCAGAATGTCTAGTCCCTCTGTCTCCGGGTTCCGGTACACCATCTTGATGCCGTTGTACTCAGGCGGATTGTGCGAGGCGGTCACCATCGCACCGGCAACGGCACCATTGAGTTGTTCCCCCACCCCCCACTGAATCATGTCGGTCGTCGCCAGTCCGGCGGCAATTGGCACGCCCCCTTCGGCCGCGATTCCTTGCAGCAGGGCCGAGTAAATCGCCGGCGACGATGTCCGTCCATCCCGACCCACCAGAACGTGCGGCGACTTCGAGCCAGTCAGTCTCTGCAGACTCCTCGCCAGATATCGCCCGGTCAACCAGGCCAGTTCCTCATTGATCTGATTGGGGTAGATGCCGCGAATGTCGGCTTTCCGCTCAAACAGGGCCGGATCGAACATGGCATGGACTTTCTCTTCGGGATCGGAATTGCAGATCGTTAACCGCTGGGAGTTTCGGCACTCGATGAGAGGCTGTCCAGAGTGCCGACGAGTTTCTAGCGTCTGCGAACCGCTGCTGTTGTCTCTGGGAATTGGACCGTCCAAGATACGCCCTCGCTGCCCAACCCCACGGCCATTCGCGAGACGAGGAACCATTACGTGTCGTCCCCTTCATTCCAGACGATTCTCAGCGGCGAGCGACAGGATGTCGCCAGTCGACTGCTACGTCTGGGCTTGAGCGCACTCGAACCGGTCTATGCCGGGATGATGTCACTCCGCAACCTGGGGTACGATTTCAGCTGGCTGCCGACGCATGCTGCCCCGATGCCAGTCATTTCCGTCGGCAATATCACCACCGGAGGGACAGGCAAGACACCCGTCGTGGCGTGGTTGACGGAAGCATTGCAAACGCGGGGCCATCAACCGGCACTTCTCTCCCGGGGTTACAAGTCCCTCGATGAAACCGGCAACGACGAGTTTCGCGTGCTACAACTGTTGTGCCCCGGCGTCCCGCATCTGCAATGCCGCGACCGAGTCGCGGGCGTGCAACGCCTGCAGCAGGAGTCTGCTCCATCGGTCGTTGTGCTCGATGACGCCTTTCAACATCGACGACTCAAACGCGATCTCGACATCGTTCTGATCGACGCCACCAACCCCTGGGGTTACGGGCATGTTCTGCCACGAGGTTTACTGCGTGAGCCATTGCGAGGTCTGAAGCGTGCCGATGCCGTCCTGATCACCCGCTGTGATCTCGTGACGTCGAGCAACATCGCTTCCATTCAGGCAACTTTGGTACGATACACATCCTCTCCCGTGATGCGGACACGGTTCCTCCCACTCGGTCTGCGATCAGTCGATGGGACGCGGCGCGCGATCGACGATGTCACCGAGATTCAGACCGGATCACCCCATGCCTTCTGCGGCATCGGCAACCCCGCCGCGTTCGCGTCAACACTGCGACAGTTCCTCGGTCGCGATGTCGATGTCGTCCCATTCCCCGACCATTATCATTATCAACCATCGGACTTCGACCGACTGCAGCAAGCAAATCCCCACACCAGCATTTGGCTGACCACGCTCAAAGACCTCGTCAAACTCCCCGACCAGGCATTCGGGGAAACACCAGTGCTGGCCATCGACATCGGGATCGAATTCCTCGACCCGCCGGAACCGCTGTTGCAACTACTGCCGCAGACTTCATGCACGACCAAGTAAATGGGTGACGGTCAAAGGTCGTCAGGATGCTGCATCTCTTTCCCTTGCCCAGGGTCTGACGGACGACAGGAGCAAGGCCCGTCTACGCGATTCACGAGCGGTGATGCGAACATGGCAGCATTGTCTCTCCCACCACGCTACACTCCTCGCAGTGGCCGCGGCGTGCGGCAGTGTCGATGCTTAAGGCGGTGAGATGTTTACAGATCGTGCGGAGATTTACTGCAAGGCAGGTGATGGCGGGAACGGCTGTTGCAGCTTTCGTCGCGAAGCCCATGTCCCTTTCGGTGGTCCCGACGGCGGCGATGGGGGCGATGGCGGCGACATCATCATCGAGGCCGACCGCAACGTCGGCAGTCTGTATCACCTGATTGGGCATCGTCACTGGAAGGCGGACGATGGTCGCCAGGGGGAAGGCTCGCTCTGTACCGGCCGCAGTGGCAAGCCAACCATCATCAAGGTGCCGCCAGGGACCATCATTCGCGATCGGCAG
>JAGQQB010000649.1 GCA_020426425.1 Planctomycetaceae bacterium
CACGAATCTTGGGCAGTCGACGAAACAGGCTGATGTCGCTTAGGATCGACTGCACCGAGGCGAGCGCCTCTGGCTGAAGTTGGTTGAGCGGGAGCGCTTCTTGTGCGGCGGCACGGGCACGACGGGACGAGGTCCCATCTTCCAGCGTGTCGACGGTGACCTTCTCCCCTCCGGTCGCGGCATTGCCGGCGATGGGGATGACTGAGTCTTCAATCACATACTGTTGAATCGATTCCGGGAGTTCGGCAAAGGCCGGAATCGAAAGTAAAACGACGGCCGCTGCTGACAGTACAGCAGGGACCCTACGGATCAAGCGCGTACGGATCATGTTCCCCCCCAGGACCGACCACCGAACTCGCAAACCTACCATACCGTGCAGCAGCAGTCGTGGAAGGAATAATCGTCAAAGTCACTACGACAGGGTGAGTCAAAGTTCCGATGAATAGGGGCAAGGCAAGATCATTTCCGGTCATCGACAATGAGTTGGAGCCAGAGCGGCAAGATTCGCCGATCTGTCACTCGCCATTGCCAGATTGTGGAGTGCTGCCTCATAATCCGGCTGGCGACGGCCTGCCAGTAACAGACACACCGTCCAGTCACCATGTTGGAAGGAGCCCACCATGCCCATCTTTAATGACAACGCTGAAACCATTGGTCGCACACCATTGGTGCGGATCAACCATCTTACACAAGGGCTCAAGGCGACGGTGCTCGCCAAGATCGAAGGTCGCAATCCGGCTTACTCCGTGAAGTGCCGCATCGGGGCTGCCATGATTTGGGACGCCGAGAAGCGGGGCGCACTCAAGCCCGGCATGCAGGTGGTGGAGCCAACCAGCGGCAATACCGGCATCGCGCTGGCATTCGTCTGTGCCGCGAAAGGCTATCAGCTAACACTGACCATGCCGGACACCATGTCCATTGAACGCCGCATGATGTTGCAGGCGTTCGGAGCCAAGCTCGTGCTCACTCCTGGCGCAGACGGCATGAAAGGAGCCATTAACGCCGCTGAGGAAATGGCCAAGGATCCCAACTACTTTATCCCGCAACAGTTCAAGAACCCCGCCAATCCCGAAATCCACGTGCGCACCACAGGTCCGGAGATCTGGAACGATACCGATGGCAACGTCGATATTCTGGTGGCAGGCGTTGGCACAGGCGGCACGATTACTGGAATCTCGCGGTTCTGGGAGCAGGGGAAGGGCAAGCCCCTGCATTCGGTGGCGGTCGAACCCGCGGGCAGTCCAGTACTCTCCGGCGGCTCACCCGGTAAGCACAAGATTCAAGGGATCGGTGCTGGTTTCATTCCGGATATCGTCGACATGAGCCTCATCGATGAAGTGGTCCAGGTGACCGACGACGAAGCCTTTGAAATGGCTCCGCGTGTCGCGAAGGAAGAAGGGATTACCTGTGGCATCAGTTGCGGCGCCGCCATGGCCGCTGCTTTGAAAGTCGCGGCCCGACCGGAATGCGAAGGCAAAACGATCGTCGTCATCCTGCCCGACTCCGGCGAACGGTATCTGAGCACGCCACTGTTTGATTCTGTACGAGCGTGAACATTCACCGAGCACGAAATGCCCCATCCCGGCGCCGTTGAAAGAACGGAGCCGGGATGTTTTTCTATTGGTGATCGCGTCAGCGAAAGTCGACTGTCGAGGCTCGATCAAAGCCCCTTGTCTGGTTGAGACCAAACGTCGTCGAATACGATTGTGAGGGAACTGTGCCAACCTGACCGTTAGGGGTGTGTCCGCGCTACCGGCAGGGGCTTGTCACACATGCTTGCGATTTGAATCGGGGGATTTTCATGGAT
>JAGQQB010000650.1 GCA_020426425.1 Planctomycetaceae bacterium
GTGCTTGGTCGTCCGTTCGGCTTGCGGCAAATGTCGCGCAATGGGAAGAACGTGGTGCTCATTCGCGATCTGACCGACACCATGTACAACCCGGCCTCGCGTCCGTTCGTCAGTCACTTCACGGGGACGGACTTGATCATTGAACACATTGAAAAATGGGTTTGCCCAACGATCCTGAGTACGCAACTCATCGGCGGAGAGGAGTTCCGCTTCGCCAAAGATGCGCGACCGCATCTGGTGATTCTGTGCGCTGAGGATGAGTACAAGACGGAAGAGACATTGCCGACGTACGCTCTTGCGGAACTGGGGCACGATTACCGCGTTAGCTTTGTCTTTGGCGGCGAGACCGAAGCGGACAAGTACACGTTGCCAGGGAGCGAACAGATTGCGTCAGCAGACATACTGCTCGTGAGCGCGCGGCGGCGTCCGTTGCCGGCCGATCAACTCGAACAGGTGCGCAAGCATGTGCGTTCAGGCAAGCCGGTGCTCGGGATCAGAACGGCGAGTCATGCGTTCTGTTTGCGGAACAAACCAGCGCCCGAGGGACTCGCCGATTGGCCGGAGTTCGATGCGGAGGTCTTCGGCGGGAGTTATACGAATCACTACGGCAACACGATCGTTGCCACGGTGCATCTGATCGGCGATGGTCCGCTGTTGAGCGACATCGACCGCGCCGACTTCGCCGCTGGTGGTTCACTCTACAAGACTGCTCCACTGGCCAAAGGAGCGAACATCCTGATGACAGGGTCCGTGCCCAATGAAGCCCCAGAACCACTCGCATGGACGTTCGAACGATCCGATGGCGGCAAGTCGTTCTACACGTCTCTGGGACACGTGAAGGACTTCGAGCAACCGCAGTTCCGGCAATTGCTCAAGAACGCGCTCCAGTGGCTCGCAAAATAGCATCGCAAGCCCGTCGATAGCATCGACGGGTCTGCAAACTCAAGACCACTACTACTTCCGTTCCCGTTCCGCCCCCGGTGGTCCATACGGCAACGGAATGAACTGGACCGAGGGCTGTCGGCGCAGCGGCTGCGGATACAACTCCATCAGGTCGTAGAAGACCTTGGGGAGATCGGACTGTACATTCAGTCCCAGGTCGCGGGCTTCTTTCACGCCGATCGGATGGTCGTGTGTCCATGTTCCCTGGCTGAGCTGCTCGGCGAGTTGAACGGCCTTCTCGCGGGGCATGTTGTCTTCCAGCAGATCGATCACTTCCTTGCGAATCTGTTGCAGCGCCTTTTCCGACATGTCTGCCAAGATGAGTGTGTTGTCTTCGATGTCGGCATGTTCTTTCTCATGCAGCACGCGGACGATGGATGCCGCCGGGTACTCACCCAACTGAGGATCAACCGGCCCCAGCACCGCGTGACAGTCCATGACGATTTCATCAGCCGCCAGCGCGATGAGTGTCCCGCCTGACATGGCGTAGTGCGGGACGAAAATCGTCGTCTTGGCACGATGTGCCTGAATGGCCCGGGCGATTTGCACGCTTGCGAGCACGAGTCCGCCGGGCGTGTGGAGGACGACATCGAGCGGGATGTCGGGGTCGGTGAGGTGAATCGCGCGAATGACTCGTTCGGCGTCATCAATGTCGATGTAGCGGAACATTGGAAAGCCCAGGATGCTGAGCGTTTCCTGCCGATGAATCAACACGATTACCCGGCTGCCACGCTCTTTCTCGATGCGGCGAATGAGCCGCGCCCGGGCGGCGGAGAGCATCATCTTCTGCAGCCACGGCAGCAACATCGAGAGCATCAGGAAGATCCAGAAGATGTTGCCGAAGTCGGACATGCTG
>JAGQQB010000651.1 GCA_020426425.1 Planctomycetaceae bacterium
CAGTTGCTCCTGCATCTGTTTGGCGATCTCGGGATGCTGGTCGATGACGTTCTTCTTCTCCGCTGGGTCAGCGTCGAGATCGAACAACAGATAGCGTGGCAAGTTGACGTTCGCGAGTTCCTGTTCCACCTTCACGTTCCGGGCGGATTTGCCATCGTAGCGGTGCAACTTCCATTTCCCGGCGCGGTAGCCGAAAGTCCCGCGTCCGCCATTGTCCTGTTGCACAAGATGCTCTCGACCCTGTGCGTCGGGCTTGCCGAGCAATGCGTCGAGCACGTTGAGACTATCCAGGCACGCAGCGTCTGGGACGGTCTGACCCGTGAGCGCTGCCAGACTGCTTGCGAGATCGATGGTGCAGACGACTTCTTCACTAACCCCCGGTTTGATCGTTCCGGTCCAGCGACTGATAAACGGCGTCCGTGTGCCCCCCTCGTACACACTGTACTTGCCGCCCGAGTACGGACCGGCGGCGCGATGGTTTCCATTCTTCTCGATCGCGCCATCCTTGTAACCATCATCGAGCACCGGGCCATTGTCGGAACAGAAGACGACGAGTGTCTTCTCCGCGAGCTGCAACCTATCCAGCGTATGCATCAGTTCACCCACGCACCAGTCGAGTTCGGCGATCGCATCACCGCGAAAGCCGAGTTTGGTCGTCCCCTGAAACCGCTCATGCGGCATGCGGGGGACGTGAATGTCGTGCGAGGCGAAGAACAGAAAGAACGGTTCGTCCCGATGGGCTTCGATGAACTCGACCGACTTCTCGACCCATTTGTCACCGAGGTCTTCATCGCGAAACCGCGCGGCATGACCGCCGGTGTAGAAGCCAATCCGGCTGATGCCGTTGTGGATGGTCGAATTGTGTCCGTGCGACCAGTCCATCTTGAGTGTGTCGCGGTGCGTCAGCCCGGTTGGATGCTCGGGGCTTGGCTTCTTTGATCCGACCCACAATGGATCGGCGGGATCGAGATTCGGGACCCGATGATCATGCACATACACCTGCGGCACACGGTCGTTCGTCGTCGGCAACAGGAAGCAGGTATCGAAGCCGATCTCCAGCGGTCCCGGTTTGAGTTCACCATTCCAATCCGGCGCCGGGTCTCCAAGGCCGAGATGCCACTTGCCGATCACGGCGGTAGCGTAACCAGCCCGCTTTAGAATGGCGGGCAACGTCTCCATACCCGGTCGTATGATGGCCGGCCCGTTGGGTGGAGCGATGCCTGTCCCCTTTTGGCGGAAGGCGTAGGTCCCGGTGAGCAACGAGAAACGCGTCGGGGTGCAGGTCGACGCCGAACAGTAGCCACTGGTGAACCGTATCCCTTCTTCTGCCAATTGATCAATGGCAGGCGTCTGCAGCCCTGATCCACCATAGCACGATACATCCCCGTAACCGAGATCATCTGCCATGATAACAATGATATTGGGGCGTTCCTCCGGGTTTGGTTGCACTGCCGAAGCGATACCCGAGGCTTGAGTGTCTAATCCATGGGATGCGAGTGGCGCTGCGCAAACCATCAACGCAAGCAATGGCCATACAAAAGCACGAAAGTTGGGGCGAGGATTGGATATCATGATGTTTCAAATCGTGTTCGTCGACGCAGGGGGAATCTGTTACGAGCATAGCGCATACGTACGCCCAGCACAACTCGGAGGCGAATGCCGGCCGCCGCAACAGCACGTAGCGGAAGTCGCCAAGACTTCCGTAGCCATAACATGGGCTATTATGGATCATGGCAGATCCAAAAAAGAAAACCTGCAGTCGGCTCAAAATCCGACCACAGGCTTCTGGATA
>JAGQQB010000652.1 GCA_020426425.1 Planctomycetaceae bacterium
TGGGTGATGCGGGCGGAGAACTTGTTGAGCTGGGTCATGAATTCGGCAGGGCAAAATCGCGGATGCTTGGAAAATTGTCTGAAACCAAATGCTGAGTTGTTCCGCAGGCCTTGTCAACTGGCAGGATGTCCGAGTGACGGCGGCTGGTCGTAGGTGCGTCTGATGCAAGGTCGCGACGCATTCGCCTAGCGTCTTCACCCTCCCACGGCGCAGCCGAGACCGGGAGGGTCGAATCGAGTCTGCGAGATTCCGGGAGAGCAACGCGGCGTCGATTGCGCAGTTCGCATCGAAACTCGTGTCCGCCAGCAATCAGCACTCGGCAATCCTCGGCCAACTGTAACAGTGTCGGGTTCTATCACCTTCTGTCAGGCACCCCCCTCACAACCAATCAGTTCCATCGCGCAAGACTCCGATTGCCCTGTTTTGGACATTCTGATATTTCTCCGGAACACCTCCCCTGTGTGAGGCGATTTCCGCTCCTTTCCCCGGCGGAGTTGTCTTCGCAACAACAAGTCCCCCAAGAAATTGCGCGGCTGGCACGCTGGCCAAACCAGACAGTTGCCCCCTCAGGTTTCGCCAGCCGCTACGTACATCTGGTGAATCAAAAGTTTGAGACAGGAAGTTGACTATGTCGTCACGGATTGACGATGCCGCCAAGCTCCCCCCTTTGCGCCTGTTACTGGTGGACGACGAAGATGCGATTCGCGTCACGCTGGGTAAGGGCTTGCGCCGTTTGGGGCATGAGGTGACGGTGTGTGAGGATGGCCATCAAGCGATTCGCGCACTCGAAGATTCCACGTTCGATGCTGCGCTGATCGACCTCAAGATGCCGGGGCTTGATGGCTGGGGAGTCATCTCGCATCTGCGCGAAATCGCCAAGCAGACTGACTTCATCGTCTGTTCCGGGCACGGCGATCTGGACGACGCCGTCCAGGCATTTCGGATGGGCGCGTACGACTACATGCGCAAGCCATTCGTCACCCCGGATCTCGAACCACTACTGAAGCGTCTGTCCGAAAAGAAGTTGCTGTCGAACAAGACGATCGCGCTGGAAAACGACCTGCAATCGGTCCGTGGAAAAACGCTGCTGATCGGTGAAACGCAGGGGATGGTTCGGGTGCGGACACTGGTCGAACGGATCGCTCCAACCGATTCCAGCGTGCTCATCCTGGGCGAGACGGGGACTGGAAAGGAACTTGTCGCCCGCAGCATTCACGAGCACAGCAAACGGGCCGATATGCCGTTCGTGGCAGTCAACTGCGGCGCATTGCCAGAGAACCTCGTTGAGAGCGAGCTGTTTGGTCACAAGAAAGGCGCCTTCACCGGGGCCGATGCACCGCGTAAAGGACTGATCGAAGTCGCCCATGGTGGCACGCTGTTCCTGGACGAACTCGGGGAACTCGACAAGTCGATGCAGGTGAAACTGCTACGCTTTCTGGAATCCGGCGAGATTCGGCCGGTCGGCGAGAACGAAACCCGGCATGTCAATGTCCGGGTTGTTTGTGCCACGAACCGACTCCTTGCCGACATGGTGGAGGAGGGCGGCTTCCGCGAAGATTTGTTCTTCCGCGTCAACACGTTTGAGATTCGTCTGCCACCTCTGCGGGAACGCAAAGATGATATTCCGGCCATCGCCCGGCATCTGGTTGCCCGGCATCTCAAGCGCAGCAGCGTCCCCAGCGACATTCTTTCTGCAGAAGCAATTCGCGTGATGAGGGCGCACGACTGGCCAGGCAACGTTCGTGAACTTGCCAACGCCGTTGAGCATGCTGTGATTCTCT
>JAGQQB010000653.1 GCA_020426425.1 Planctomycetaceae bacterium
TACGGCGTTTTCAGCAGTACGCGCTATCCCTGGCCGGGAATTGAACTCGATAAGAAGCAGCGGGATTTTGTGCCGCTCGTTCCTCAGGGACGCGAAGACGAGTTTGCGAAGGCGGAAGCAGATCGACGCCAGGAACAGTCGCGACTTGACAACGAAGTGCAGCGGCTCAAAGAGGCGGTGCAGAAGGCCAAAGGGGAGAAGGACGACGACCGAAAGCGAGCACTGGAAGACCAACTGAAACAGGCGGAGCATCGCGCTCAGGAACTTCGGTCGCGGCCGCCACTGATCGAGACGGCCTATGCCGTCGCAGAGGCCAAGTCGCGCGGCGACGCGGCGATTCAATTGAAAGGAGATCCCAATCGTCTCGGTGATGTCGTCCCGCGGCACTTCCCCGCAGTACTCGGAGGAGATGTCCTGCCCGATAACTGCGAAGAAAGTGGACGACGCGAACTGGCCGAATGGCTCGTCTCGCCGGAGAACCCGCTTCCGGCCCGGGTCATGATGAACCGCATCTGGCAGCATCACTTTGGTCGGGGTTTCGTGACGACGCCCAACGACTTCGGCCACCAGGGACGGCGCCCTTCTCATCCTGAGTTGCTTGACTGGCTGGCCACCACGTTTCGTGAGGAAGGATGGTCGATCAAAGCCATGCATCGACGAGTGCTGCTCTCTCGCACCTATCAGCAGTCCACGATGCGGAGTAAGCGCGCAGTTGAACTCGATCCTGCGAATGAGTTGCTTGCCGGCACTCTGCAACGGCGTCTCGATGCGGAAGAGATTCGCGACACACTATTGCTTCTCGGCGGCAACTTGGAACTTGCTCGACCGGGACCGCATCCTTTCCCCGACCAGGGAACTTGGGGATTCACGCAACACAAGCCGTTCAAGGCGGTGTACGATTCGAACCATCGCAGCGTGTATCTGATGACTCAACGGATTCAGCGGCATCCGTTCCTGGCAATCTTTGATGGGGCGGACCCCTCGACGAGTACTGGCGCCCGAATGACCACAACCACACCAATCCAGGCGCTGTATCTGCTGAACGATCCTTTCGTGCATGAACAGGCGCAGCGTGTCGCCGAGCGTGTTCTGTGGTCCGGATCCTCGACGGCAGATCGAGTGCAGTTTGCGTTCGAATTGATCTTCAGCCGTCCGGCTCGACCGGAAGAGATTGCAACCGCCGCAGACTTTGTGCAGGAAGCGACCGTTCTGCTCAAGGCACAGGGGGTGCCAACCGAAGAAGTCGACGGCGCGGTCTGGCGGGCGTACGTGCGGTCGCTGTTTCGGTTGAATGAGTTTGTGTATCTCGATTGAGCGAGTCGTTCGCAACAAGTGTTGGTTGTCCGCTGCGGAGGAGATTCATGAATTCGCCGATCTCGAAAACAAGAAGCACACACCGACGCGAAGTGCTGCGGTCACTTGTCGCTGGATCGTTGATGATGCCGGGGTTGCTGTCGGAATTGCTGGCAGAGTCCGAACCGACGGTGTCCGATCCACTGGCCCCCAAAGTACCGCACTTCCCGGCCCGGGCGAAGCAGGTGATCTTCGTGTTCTCGAACGGAGGTGTTTCGCACATGGACACGTTCGACTACAAGCCCGAACTGTTCAAGGCGGACGGCAAACAGACCGGCATTGGTGGCGGGTTGTCGAATCAGCAGCGAAAGCTGCTCAAACCGTTGTGGGATTTCAAGCCGGGGGGTGAGTGCGGCACGTTGGTAAGTGATCTCTTCCCGCATTTGCGTCGCCAGATGGACGACATCTGTCTGATCAAATCGCTG
>JAGQQB010000654.1 GCA_020426425.1 Planctomycetaceae bacterium
TTGAGGTGCTGAAGAAGCTGGATGCCGCCTACTTTGAGCTGCTGCACCTTGATCGTCGCTTTCAGTTCTTGATAGCGATGTGGCCGTATCCCAGTTCGACGTTTCAGCAGATGGTGTTCTCCGGAACCTTACAGCTTGTACGACTGGCCAAAGAAAAGTGTACAAACGGACGGAATGCGATCGACACGTATGTACGTGACCAGCGGATGGAATGATGGGGGATCCGCTGCTGCAGATCTGATTTCGAGATGCGCCGGCCTCGAACACACCTGTTCATTTCATCTGTCGTGTGCATCGGGTTCTCTTACGCAGTTTTTGCTGTGATGGAATACGTCGCTACTCAATGACTTCGAACTCGGCTCCGCCTTGCTTTCATCCTCCAACCGCAGCATCGACTTGATTGCCTGCAGCATGCTGGCGGAGTTGGTGTCGATGCGGCTGCGGAAGAAGCCGCGCCAACCGGCTGAGGCGCAGGCAATGGAACGGGCGAGGTGGAGGAGATCGGTGGCGAAGGCAGTGGCGGAGTCCGGGTATTGCTGGTCGAGCCAGTCTCGCAGTTGCCCCAGGGCGAGCAGCTTGGTGGCGACGGACTCAGCCTGGATTGCCGCAGAGTGCGTGGCCAGTTGCGGCTGCAGGTCCGCGAGCGTCATGCGGAACTGCGGGGACGTGAATTCATCGGGGTGACGGAACTGCCGATGCAACTCTCGCAGTTCGCGCCGCGTGATCTTCCCGTTGACGGAACTGACCAGCGAGAACGCAATCAACGGAGCGAGCAGCCGGAGCTGATCGGGAGGTTGGGTAAGCAGCGTCGGTGATGCCGCTCCGGTGCACGAGCGGAGTCCGTAGGCGAGGATCGCCGTGGTGCTGCCGAATTGATCGGGAACCGGGCGACCGAGGTCTTGCAGCAGGAGGTCGAACGCATCGGCCAAGGGAGGGCGTTCGAGATCATGAAACCGCCGACGTGCCCAGTCGAAGGGATGCACCGCACGCTTAGCGACAGCGGCCAGATGCGGTGGTGTTTGGGGGTCGACTGTGGTCCAATCTCCACCGATGTGGCGGCGAATCACTTCGCCTACATAGGCCCCGTGTGCGGCGACAACACTGGCGGAGCGACCGGCCTCAGGGTGGAATGCATCGATCGCGAAGTCGACGAGTTGCAGGCTGAGCGGCGAGTAGTCGAACGTCAATCCGTACCAGCTCTGGGCTGAGAGGACATGTCGCTCGGCAAGTTGCTGCATCTGTTGGGTGAGGTCATCTGGCGGCGAGGTCATGGCTACTTTGTCGGCTGCTGCCGCACTTGTCTCGTCACTTCGGCCAGGATGAGATCTTCGACGTTGGGTGCCCAGACACTGGGCAAGCCGTAGTACACCATCGCGCCGCCCCCTTCGTAGCCTCCTTCGCCGAGCACTCGGCGCGAGGGGATGTAGGCCATGACATCGTTGCTGTAGGCGGTGACCCAGACGTTCTGGTTTTCGAAGACCTCGTCCCCGAGTTCGGTCTTGAGTCGCAACGCATAATCGACCACGACCTCACCACCGAGGATGACCCATTTGACATTCTGCCCAAGCTTCCACATCTGGACCGGATACGGATACGTCGGGCTGAGCGGCGTGCCGGATTCGATTTGCCTGGCGAGTGCTCCCGCCCGGGCGGCGACGTAGATGTTCGAGGATGTCGCATCCTGTTTGAGCTGTTCGAGCGTGGGCAACTGATCGTACGCCAGCGGGATCTCCGCGTAGGTGGCTGTTGCCTGCGACGTGACTGGTTGCAGGTT
>JAGQQB010000655.1 GCA_020426425.1 Planctomycetaceae bacterium
GACATGGTGCTGGAAGGGGGCTCGATCGACGTCAACGGCGCAGGTCTACTGCTGACGACGAATTCGTGCCTGCTGAATCCGAACCGCAATCCACATCTGTCGCAGGCTCAGATCGAGCAGCAACTTCGTGACCATCTTGGGGTCAAAACGATTCTCTGGCTGGGGGATGGGATCGTCGGTGACGATACGGATGGCCACATCGACGACATCACGCGATTCGTTGCGGTCGATACGATCGTGACCGCCATCGAACCAGACACCAACGATCCGAATCATGTGCCGCTGCGAGAGAACCGGGAATTGCTACACCGGTTGGGAGATCAACACGGGCTGCAGATCGTCGAGATTCCGATGCCCGGGCCGGTGTACTTTGGTGACGATCGCCTGCCCGCCAGTTACGCGAACTTCCTGGTCACCAACGGCCATCTCCTCGTGCCGACGTATCGGCATGCGAACGATGCGGTCGCCTGTGACATTCTGCAGTCGCTATTCCCAGACCGCACCGTGGTCGGCATCGACTGCACTCCACTGGTGTGGGGACTCGGGGCGATCCACTGCGTAACTCAGCAGCAGCCACGCGTTGGTACCTGCAACATGGTGTAAGGCAAATCCCGGCTCCCGGCAATGGTTTGCAGTTCACTTCCCGACGCCAGTTCACCGTACAAGTGACCATCCCTCCTGCCGACTCCGCCGACTTCCTGACGCCGCCACGTACGGCGCATCTGGTCGGATTGTGTGGAGCCGGTATGAAGCATCTCGCGGAGACTCTACGGCAGTACGGCTGGACGTTGAGCGGATCGGACCTAAACGTCACCCCACAGCAGCAGGTGACGTTGACCGACCTCGGCATTGCGGTTAAACAAGGCCATGCGGTTGAGCATCTTCCCGTTGACTGCGAGTTAGTCATCTACAGTGCGGCGATTCCTGAGACGAATCCTGAACGCACGGCGGCGACCAATCGACAGATTCCGCAATTGAGTTATGTCGAGGTCCTATCCCGGTTGATGGCCTCCCGCTTTGGGATTTCCGTCGCCGGAACACACGGCAAGAGCAGCACGACGGCGATGATCGGACACATTCTGACTCAGGCCGGGCACGCGCCACTGACACTGCTGGGCGCCGACGTGATCGCTGTCACCGGCAAAAGCATCAGCAGTCACTCGCCAACGCTGCCTGCGGCGCCGCAATACTGCGTCGTCGAAAGTTGTGAATTTCGCCGACATTTCCTGCAACTGCAGCCACAGGCGGCGGTGCTAACCGGTGTGGAAGCTGATCACTTTGACTGCTATCCCAATCTGGCATCGGCCCGCGCAGCATATGCGGAGTTCCTCCAGAGGTTGCCCCGTGGAGGTCCGTGCGTTGTCTCTGCTGACGATCCTTGGGCGATCGATCAGGCCCGACAATTGGGACATCAGCCTGTTACGTACTCGGCCATTCGATCCCAAGCCGACTGGTCCGCCCGGAACGTCGCCCAACGAGGACAGGAATTCGAGTTGTGGCAGAACGAACGGCAGATCGGCACGATCCGGTGGAGCCAACTGGGACTGCATCAGGTGGCGAATGCGGTTGGTGCGGCGGCTCTGTGCGGAAACTTGGGGATCGCCACGGAACAGATCGTGGTGGGACTTAACTCGTTCCCTGGTCTCCGACGGCGTCTGGAGTCCCGAGGGACGCGGGCTGGCGTGCATTTCTACGATGACTACGGTCATCATCCGACCTCGATTGCTGCGGTGCTGGGGACGCTGCGATCCGTATTGACCAGCGGGCGGCTCT
>JAGQQB010000656.1 GCA_020426425.1 Planctomycetaceae bacterium
GGTCCATGTGCCGCTGGTGCTCCGCTGGCCTACGCGCTTCGCTCAGGGAGTTCGGCGGCATGCACTGGTCGAGTTGACCGATCTTGCGCCGACGCTGCTTGAGTGTTGCGGGATCGAAATTGAACCGCAAATGCAGGGGCGGTCAATGCGACCATTATTGGAAGACGAACATTTGCCGGACACGTTTCG
Source organism: Planctomycetaceae bacterium (assembly GCA_020426425.1). Lineage (GTDB taxonomy): Bacteria > Planctomycetota > Planctomycetia > Planctomycetales > Planctomycetaceae > JACKHO01. The sequence goes on from JAGQQB010000656.1 coordinate 190, forward strand.
GGACGATGTCTACTGCGAGTACACCAACTCCTGGACGCATCACCGCAGCTATGGCTCGATGCTGCGCACACGCGAGCATAAGCTCGTGGTGTACCATGGTCTCGATGATGGCGAACTGTACGATCTGCGGTCCGACCCAGATGAGTTCGTGAATCTGTGGGACGAGCCGATGGTCGCGGATGTGAAGCTCGCGCTGCTGCGGCGATTGTTTGACCGCAGCGTATTCACGATGGACCCGCTGCCGGAGCGACTGGGGCCGTTTTGAGAGTGCGGTCTGTGTGTCGCTCGCGTCGTCGTCTACTTTGTGGGCGACTGGCAGCGCAGCACCTGATCCGCGTTGGGACCGAGTTGCAATTCCGTGGTCAACTGACTCAGAGCCGTGTCGAACTCGTCGACATCTCTCATCTGCCGCGTGTGATAGGTCCCCGGTTCGAGTGAAACACGGATGCCGGTCTCGCGGAAGATGGCCGCTTCGATGCCAGCCCGATGCATCTGGTCGCGCCCCAGCCGCAACGTGACCCCCTCGGCGCTGTTTGGCTGTGAGGTCTTGCTGCTGCCTGGGGGCAGGTAGAGGGTGCCGTTGTACCAGTCGACGCAGAACGCCAGCAGACCGGGGACGAAGAACAGCAGGACGCCGATGCTGTCCATACAGACCACGCCCCAGTCGAGTGCTCCACCGCGTGGCTGGCCCCGCCGCTCTGGATATAGCAACGTTCCGCAGCCGGTGAGTGTGAGGCACGTGCCCAGGAGAAAATAGCGACGCGATGGTTTGAACAGCATGTTCGATTCGCTCCGATGGCCCAAGATGGTTAAGGGAGCGGAAAGCTAATCTGCTGCTGCCAAGACCGACAATTCGAGTTGACGACTCGTGCGCACAGGAGGCAGATTCTGCCGCAGACAGATCTCTCCGTTCAGGCAGCGCGCGGTCGCTGTGTGAGTTGGCTGGTGAGCGTCTGCTCGTCAGTTGTGCCTAAGGACCAGTCGATCGCTCCCAGGTTCTCGGTCACCTGGTCAGGATGCTTCGCGCCAAACAGTACACTGCCGACACCCTGTTGCTCGAGTAGCCAGCGGATGGCTGTCTGCCCGGGAGAGTGCTGGTGCCGCGCGGCGATCGGTTTCAGGTGGGCGACCATGTCGAGGTTCTGGCGAAAGCGTTCGCCCTGGAAATTCTCGTACCGACTGCGGCGATCATCGGCGGCAAACGTGGACTGCTCATCGTACTTGCCGGTCAGCAGTCCCTGGGCCAGTGAGCCCCAGGTGATCAGCGGAACGTGATGACGCTTTGCGATCGGCAGCAGAGCCTCAGCCGCAGCGCGATCGACGAGGCTGTATTGCACCTGGACGGCGGAAATCGGAGCAACGCGACAGGCACGCTGCAATTGCTCAGCCGAGACATTGGAAAGTCCAATCGCTCCGATTAATCCCTCGCGGCGGCAGGCGTCCATCGCCTCGACGGCCTCTTCGATTGGAGTCACGCCATCGGGCCAGTGTAGATAGTATAGGGGGATTCTGTTGAGTCGCAGGCGCGCCAGGCTCGCCGTGAGCGCCTGTGTTAGATAGGTCGGCGAATTATCATAAAACG
>JAGQQB010000657.1 GCA_020426425.1 Planctomycetaceae bacterium
TGTACGAGTGCGATGCCCATCTGCGGCCTGACCAGTTGATGACCGCGTGGCGCGCCGCGTTGGAATCACGCAGCGTCGAGATTCGCGAACAGTGCCAGCTCACACATCTCCGTCGCTCAGACAACCGCATCTCCGCCATCGAGACTTCACAGGGATCGCTACAGGCGGACCGCATCGTCATCGCGACCGGGGCATGGTCAACGAAGTTGCAATCGGAGCTGAAGTGCCGCATCCCGGTGCAACCGGGCAAAGGGTACTCCATCACGATGCCGCGGCCGGAGAACTGTCCGCGCTATCCGATGATCTTCGAGGAACACCGCGTGGCCGTGACTCCAATGAGCAATGCCTATCGCATCGGCTCGACAATGGAGTTTGTCGGATACGACACGTCGCTCAACCGCAACCGGCTCAATCTGCTCCGCCAAGGGGCCGCGCACTATCTGCACACGCCCTCGGCCGAACCGGTGCTGGAGGAATGGTACGGCTGGCGTCCGATGAGCTGCGATGGCAAACCGATCATCGGCCAGGTACCAGGCCTGAGCAACGTCTGGCTCGCCACCGGCCACTCGATGCTCGGCGTCTCCATGGCGACCGGCACCGGCAAACTGATCGCCGAACTGTTCCAGGGGAAGACGCCACATGTCGACCCGCATCCTTACCGCGTGGGGCGGTTTTGAGTTGTGCGATCTTCAAGTCAGGCAAACCGGGCTGCCTCAATGCCTCAAGACCCGCATGGCAAGCGAATTCACGGGCCAACGAGTATTTGCTATCCTCCGAATTCGTCCGCCCGCTTCGTACTCTTCAAGCCAACCCCCATGACAATTCAAGTCAACTGCCCTTCCTGCGGGAAGACTTACAAGCTTAAGCCGGAGTTTGCCGGACGTCGCTTCAAGTGCAAGGCATGCGAGAGCCCGGTCCAGGTGCCCGCGTCGATGGAAGACGAGGACGACGACTTGTTTGGTGACCTTGATGCTGGGGCTGGCGAAACCATGGCGGAACCATTGCCGACAAAGCGATCCCGCAAACCGAAGTCGAAGGGAAAGTCGCGGAAGAAGTCTGGCGGTTCAAACCCGCTGATGCTGCTCCTATATGTCGCGATTGGCGTTGTTGCACTGGGTGTTGCAGGTGTGGTCGGTTTGGGCGTCATTGGCATGGTGGCCAAGATGAACGCCACCCCCGAGTGGCGGGAGTACACGACACCGGATGGAGCGGTGACAGTGCAGATGCCGGGCGAAGTGAAGAACGTCAAGATCGGGATGGCGGCACCCGGTGCTCAGAGTCTCGGCGTGGATACCGGGTTCTACGCCTGCGTGGTCGTGATCGAGCCGGTTCCGCCGCAGGCAATCGGAATCGATGAGGACGAACTGATCGGTGCCATGTCGCAAGGGATGCAGTCCGTTCCGGGAGTCAGTGGTGTGTCACGCATGGATGTCGCGGGGCGACCCGGAGTGACGTTCTCGCGCGACTTGGGATCGCTACATTCCGAGGCTCGGGCCATCAAGGTGGGAGATAAGTTCTATACGTTCTCGTACTGCTATCGCCGAACGCCTGACGAAGAGACGCGCCGAACATTCTTTGATTCTGTCCGTGCCAATAGATAGCCGGTCACCAATACGTTGCTCCTGCCGCTCGACACTCAACTGATCGTTGCATAGAGTACCGCGCGGAGACTGACTCAGAGTTCTGATTGATTGAGGATTTGAGATGGCGAAGCTCAGCATTGCTGATGTGGATGTGGCGGGAAAAACAGTCTTGATGCGGGTG
>JAGQQB010000658.1 GCA_020426425.1 Planctomycetaceae bacterium
AAGCACTGTAGGCATTGCGATTCTTTTCGAGTTCGAGCGACCACAATTCGTCACCCGACTCTGCCTCCAGGCAGGCAACGGTCCCTTTGTCGGTGCAGACGTAGACTTTGCCATCAGCTGCGACGGGCGTGGGAACGTCAGCTGATGGTCCCGGTTTGTGCCACAACACATGGGTCTTCGAGATCTCGCCGGAGCCCCCCATGCGAATCGCGGTGATCGTCTTACCGCGTGAATAAGGGGCGATCACGATGTCGCCCGTGACAACCGGAGACGAGATCGATCGGAAATACTTTTCCTGATCAGGATTCATCCCGGCGAGATGCCACAACTGCTTTCCAGTTGCTGCCTCGTGACAGGTGACCTGATCAGCCCCTAGCACGATCAACTGTTCCTGACCCTTGTGGTGAGTCACCACTGGCGTGGCGTACGTCTGTGCGGCCTCCTCTGGCGCGCCGGTGTCGCGATTGACCTTCCACACCGTTTCCCCTGTCTGACGATCAAATGCCGCCAGATACGAGGGCCCCGACTGCACACACGCGACAACCACATGCTGACTGGTCAACACCGGTGAGGTGCCAAGATCCCACCACAGGGTATCTTCGCCATAGTCCTTCTGCAGATTCCGTTGCCACTGCACCTTGCCCTCAAAGTCAACCGCCGCGAAGTCGCCGTTCTTGTAGTACACGTAGACCAGTTTCCCATCCGAAACTGGCGAAGGATTACTGCCGCTTCCTTTGCGATGCTTGCCTTCCCGCTCCTCGCCAAACGTAACCGTCCACTTCGACTTGCCACCGCGACTCAGGCACTGCAATGCATTCTTCCCGTCAATCCCTGCCGTCAAAAAGATGTGGTCTCCCACGACGATTGGTGTCGAACCCGCCTTGCCTGGCAAGGCCGTCTCCCACGCAATATTCGACGAGTTGGACCATTGGATCGCGTAGCCCTCGCCATCGCCGGTCCCATTACCGTGCGGTCCCCGCCAGTTCGGCCAGTCGCCTGCTTGGACGAAAGAAACCCAACTTGCCACAACCAGACACCACACCGTCAGTCGCAAGTTCATCAGACACCGTTCGTTGAGGGGAACAATCCGGAAGGCCAACGTGAATGCGGATTATGTCCAGAAACGCCGCACAGGGAAACCGTGTTGGCAAATTCGATGTGAGATCTTCATAACCGGATCGATTTCCAAGAGCAAATCTGGCATTCCGCCTCAGAATTGTGCATACTGATACGTAGATTCCCACCTGCTGGTGTCCTCCACCCTACCTTGACACTTGCATCCCATCGCAGGGGACATCAACACTGGATGACGTGTCGCTCACGAAAACCTGTCGCGATGCTCCTGTGTGCCACAACTGAATTCTCGCCAAGGTTCCAAGCCATGCGCCTGTCACTGACACATGGATCTCGCACGATCCGAGGATGCCTGTTGCTGATTCTGCCCGTCGCCGCGTTCGCCACAACGCGCGCCGCTGAGCCGCTGGAATACAATCGGGACATTCGACCAATCCTGGCTGACAACTGCTTCGCCTGCCACGGAGCCGACAGTGCCGCCCGCAAGGGGGACTTGCGGCTCGATCAGCGGGAGGCCGCCATCGAAATGGGCGCGATCGCCCCGAATGATGCCGCCAACAGCGAACTGCTCAACCGGCTGGTGACCGACGACCCCGATCTGGTTATGCCGCCACCGGAGACGAAAAAGACGCTCACCGCTGAGCAGAAGCAGTTGCTCAAGCAATGGATCGAAACTGGGGCG
>JAGQQB010000065.1 GCA_020426425.1 Planctomycetaceae bacterium
CAACCGTTCGGGCACATTCGGCAACACCTGAACATGCAATTGGCCGGGTACGGGGCGCTCCAGGTGCAGCACCGGGAACTTGCGCATTTGTACGCGATGATGGGCTATGCCGAGGCGAGTCGCCGCCATGCGAACGCGATCCCGGCGGTCTCGATCCGCTTCGAGAGCGAACTGGAATGCACGATCACGTCGGTGCATCAGGCGATTGATCGGGGATTGCTGGAGGTCGCGTGCGGCGAGATTACGCGACTGCCGGACTTGATTAAGCGCGGCGTGGAATGCGGCGCGCTGGTTGATCCCTGGAACATTCTCGGCTTTCACGGCCAGTTTCCGCTGTTCGCCGCCCGAGAAGATGCGATTCCAGACAACCGGGTGGAACTGCTGATTCGTCTGATGGAAGCGGTGTTCGGCGCGTATGCACGTTGCCTGGGCGAAGCGGCAGCGCAGGGGCGACCGGAGCTGCAGGAACGCATCAGCAACGTCTTTCTGGCTCAGGCGGAGTGGTGGGACCGCTTTGGCAGCGATGTCATTGAAGACCTGCCGGATGTCTCTGGACAGGAGAGTTGGGAGTCGGCTTCGTTCGTGTCGCAGGCGCTCTCGCAATGGCGCGAAGCGGGTGAGGCAGCGGGGGATATTTCGTTCTGGCGTCAGCATGTCGAGCGATTTCAATCGGCTCAGGCATACGCGTTGGTGGTTGTCGCGCTGCTCGATAAGCAAGACTACGTTGCCTCGATGGCGCTGCTGATGCAGTGGATGGGGCAGATTAATGAGGTTGGCTTCGAGTCGGCCGAACACTCGATTTTCGAACTCCTCATCCGCTGGTTGCGGGACATCACCGGTGAGGGGGGGATTGTCGATCCAGCCGAACGAATGCGGATGATGCGCCGGCTGTTCGACTTTCTCGAAGCCAATGCCGAGGAATGGTGGGGCGTTCCGAAACTGCCGGGAGGATTTGATGCGGCGGACGGACATGAGCCGCTGGGGATCGAGGAGTTTGACGATCTTGAAGGACTCGAAGACGCTCCCGACGAAGAAGACGAGCTATTCGGCGCCGCCTACGACGACATGGTCTTCCGCGACACTGCCGACGACGGCAACTGGGGGAACACCGTTGAGGACGAAGGATTCAATGTCCGCAATTCCGAGTTTGAAGTCATCAATCGTGAGTTGGAACCGCGACTGAAGTTTCTGCTCGCGGTGGGACATTTGTATCAGCTGTCGGCCTCATCGCTGGCGGCCGATCTGCATGCCGGGCTGCAGATTGACCAGGATCTCGTTGGCGCTTTGGCGAACTGGCATCGTCAGTCGCAACGTTGGCAGATTGATCTCGCCGAACTGATGGAAACCATCTGGGACTACGAGATCGATCCTCCGACCGGCGACCACGACGCGAACATCGAGTACGACATCCAGTTTCAGGTGAAGATCTATCTGCTGCATCAAGTGATCAATACGCTCATTTGTCAGCGGAACGCCGAGCGACTCCTCAATGGGGTGATTCCCGAACAGGTGGCCGTTGCACGCGGTTCGGAGCAGGATCGGCGGCTGTCGGTTTGTTATCGCGCCATCGTCCAGCGTGATGCGGCGGCTGTGAAGGAACTGCTGCCCGATTTGTTGTCGCGGCTGGGACGTAATCCGTTGTTGTATGTGCCGCTCGATCATGGCGGCGATCCGGGCCAGGTGCTCAGGACCCAGTCGCTGCAGTCGGTGGTGCGGTTTCTGTTGCGCGAATTGCCGCGACTGGGACTGCTCCGCGAAACATGGCATCTGCTGTACACCGCGTACAAGATGGAGCGGAAGTGGCGTCCTCAGGGACAGGCGATCACCGAGTTTGACCGACTCTTCGACATTGCGCTGCGGAGTACGCTCGAATCGTTGATCACCTCCAGTGCTTCCTGGTCATCGGGGACGATTGAGACCGAGGAACTCATCGAGTCCATCGGTCAGGTACTCGATCCGTATCAGTGGTTGTGGTCCGAACACAGCAAGACAATGCGCATTTCTGCTGTCGATGGCATGCGGCGCGAAGAGGAATGGGGGGAACTCGCCGAGTTCATTCGCACCTACGGAGCTGACCTGTTCCACGCCAGTCATCTCACACTCGGGAACATTCGGGCCATTTTGCACAACGGCACCGACTGGTTCCTCGACTATCTCGAAGAAGAACAGGATCCACTGCATCCGATTCAACTACTGCAGGATCTCGACTCCGGATTAATGGACCGCGAAGAGGCGGAATGGTGCCTGGAGCAGGTGTACTCGATCATTGTCGACCGCTTCGACCGGTTCCTCGAATACAACACCACGACCACACAGTCGGACTACGGCGAGATGATCTTCTGCCTGCTGGAATTCCTGAGGTTGGAGTCGCGGTACGATCGAGACAGCTGGAATCTGACACCGCTTACGCTGGTGCATAGCGCGCTGGTGCGGCATGGGCTGACCGATGCTGCGGACATCTGGGAGGCAACGTTCGAGATGCAGACCACCGACATCGCCGACCAACATCTGGCGGATCTTGAGCGCCTGCAAAAGACGTACGGCATGCGGATGCCGACGATCGCCGATCATCTTAATGAGCGATTCGTGAAGCCGCTCGATGTGAATCGAATCCTGGCTTTGGTGAAACAATCGGTGCTAGACGCCCGCGCGGGAATGGAGTCGTCACCGGCCTTTGAGACGCTGCAACAGGAGGTCGACGACTATCTGCAAGGATCCTGGGGATCGGGGATTGACGTCCCGCACTGGTTGCGACAGATGGAGCGGGAGATTGGCGAAGCGTCGCGGACGCGGTACGTCGGTCGTCCGACCGCCGAAGCAGAGCTTGATCTGCCGCAAGTGCATGTGACTCGGGAAGAGTTTCAGCAACAAATCCGACATTGGCGGTCGAGCCCCACGAGCGACCGCGGTCGCAAGCGATCAAGCAAGAAACGCGGGAATCCCGAGGACGAATAGGATACAATAGCTTCGTCATGCCCGGTGCTGTCCGCATCGGCATGTGTCGGGTGCTGACCACGGTTAAACTGGGGGCATCAGATGAATGGTGGTCCCGTCCTGCGAATCGGAACTAGTTTCATCAGCTGGGCGCCGGCGACGCTGGAAGCGTCGGGTGCGACCACGATCGGTCAGATGCGTCTGGTCAAACGTTTGGGGCTCGGTTTCGTGTTGTCTTGATCCACGTGGAGAAAATGGGGTTGGCGATGAAACATGCATTGATCACTGGCTGTCTATTCGGCGTCCTATCTCTGAGCGGGATTGCATTCGGCGAGCAACCGTCGGACGCCGAACCGAACCCCGCGGCGAGTGCAGGAAGTGACGGTCAGCAGGTCAGCCCCGTTGATGCCGAGCGGCAAAAGGAACTGAGTCCGCAGGACCGCAAGTTCCAGGAGATGCTCAGCAACGTGGTCATGGCGGGCGCGTTCACCATCGATGGACGCGAAGGGGACGCGCCCAAGGCCGAACGCTATACCATTCGCAGCGCGACCAAGGTCAATGCGACACGGTGGCTGATCACCTCGCAGATCACCTACGGCAAGTACGACGTCGCCGTCCCCGTCCCGGTCGAGGTTCAGTGGGCGGGCGATACGCCGATGATCCAGGTGACCAATCTGTCGATCCCACTCCTCGGCGAAGGCTTTTCCGCCCGCGTGTTGTTCTATGAAGGACGCTACGCCGGAACTTGGCAGCATGGCAAGGTGGGGGGGCACATGTTTGGTCGGCTGGAACCTGCCCAGGAGAAACCAGTAGCTGCGCCGATTGAAGAGACTCCGGCTGACGAGGCGAAATGAGCAGCGAAGTTTGCGTTTTGTGGGCGGGCGACGAGGAGGCGATCCGAACGCGAATGCGACGCGTAGTTGGCCGCCAGCGCCGTCTGCGACACGGCGTGTTGATTGTGTTGTCGCTATTCGGAGTGCTGCTCTCAAGGGCAGCGTGTGATGTGCCCATCCGTTTGCATGCTCGAACAGATCCAGTGTCGCACGATTCTCCGAATCGTGCCGAGTCCTGCTTTGGCGACAAACTCGCAGCACAATTCGGTCAATCAGACCGGACTCAATCCGACTCGGAGAGTCGGACGACACTGAGTCAGAGCCAGCGACAAAGTGAAAGGCCGTCTCACACGACCGCCGCCGAATTGGAACAGGTGCCGACGACCGCGCCGATCGTTCATCATCCTGACCGCATGATCTGGGATGAGGCGACAGGCCAATTCGTACTGCTCGACACGCGGAATGCTGTGCTGACGCTGGTGCATCCGGATGAGGACCAAGAGCCAGCATGGTCGCGTAGTCATTGGTCCCTTGGGGGACGGCCAACAGATCTCGCGAACTGGGGATCGGCGATTCTCATCGTCGACGAAGCGGCCGCGCGGCTCCGGACACTAGATGTCGCAGTTTGGCCCCCGCAAGAACTGGGAAGTCGCCCAATTGCCAGACTGCCCAGTCGACTGGCTGCGTCGACAACGGACGGGACTCTGATGGTCGCGCATCGGTGGAACTGGTCGCTGAGTCTGATGCACGCGGACGGTGCTGCGAGTGAAGCGGAGGAGGATGCCGCTCGAATTCAGCGTTCGGCCACAGATCGCGCCCGAGAGTTTGTCGACGTCCAACTACCGTTTCCGCCTGGGTTGCTGCTGCCGCATCCTGGTTTGCCGATCGTGATCGTTGCCGATGCGTTTCAGGGAAATGTGTGTGCGGTGCAGACGTACACCGGAGAGGTTCTTGGACGCATTGAACTCCCCGTGCATGGCATCCGTGGCATGATTTGGCGCGACGGGCTATTGCTGCTCACCTGTCAGCAACTGCATGCGGAACCGACCACGGCGGAGAATATCGCCAGTGGCAACGTCATTGAGAATCTCGTTGCCGAAGTGGAGTTCGATCCGGCAAAGTCGCCGATGTTTCGCTATCGTCATCGCCAGGAACTGGGGCTGCCATCACATGGGGCGGCCGATCCCAGTGGCATTGCAGCACTCTCTTCGGGAGAGGTGCTCATTGCCGCCGCAGGTAAGAATGAACTCCTCCGGCTCTCACCCAGTCTTCAGGTCGTGTCGCGATTGCAGGCCGGTCAGCATCCCACGGTGCTTGCTCAGGATCATGCGCGAGATCGTTGGTTCCTGCTCGAACAGGGCAGGGCGAAGGTGCGTCTGCTGGATGCATCGGGACAGATGCAGGACGCAGCGATCGATCTGCGGTTGGGGGGCACTCCTGGCCCGGCAGATCGTGGGGAAGACCTGTTCTTCGCCGCCAACCGATCCCAGTTCGGCTGGATGACCTGTGCGAGTTGCCACGTCGATGGGCACGCGATTGGCCGACTCGCAGATACCTTTGGCGATGGCACAACCGGTGCACCCAAGGCGGTGCTATCTCTATTAGGAGGTCGCGATGCGAACCCTTGGGGCTGGACCGGCAACATGCAGACGCTCCATGGCCAGATCTTCAAGTCGCTGGGGACAACGATGCACAGCCCGGTGGTTTCGGCCCGTGAAGTGAACGATCTAGCGGCCTACCTGCATACACTCACCCCACCGCCACCGCGTCGCGATCCAGACAACGGAGTAGACCTCATTGCGCGTGGTCGCCAACTGTTTGAATCGCAGGGCTGCCAGCGCTGCCATATCCCACCTCTGACTTACACGTCTGACCTGACCTACGATGTCAGCCTGCCCGACGAACACGGTCACCGCAAGTTCAACCCCCCAAGCCTGCGTGGCGTGTCACAACGCAGGGGCTACCTCCACGATCTGCGCGCTCCAACATTGGAGTCGGTCCTCCACGACTGGGCTCACCCTGCTGGCGTCACGATGATCGACAGCGACCTGCAGGCACTGGTTTCATTCCTGGAGAGTTTGTGACCACATCATCGCCAACTTCGGCTCTCGACCCTCGACTTCCGTACCCATGCTGTTGAACGAAGAAATCATCGCCCACACGCAAGTTCTGCTGGATTCGTACGCCCGGTTGGTGGGCAATGAGTTGGTTCAGCGGAGTGGGGATATAGCTGATGAGGCGGCGCAGTTGTTTGCGGCGCCGTTCGTTGTTGTCTCGCATGGGACACAGGTCGATCCTGTGCTGAATTATGGGAATCAGACTGCGCTTGATCTGTGGGAAATGTCGTGGGAGCAGCTGACGCAAACTCCATCCCGCAAGACGGCGGAACCGATGCATCGGGATGAGCGGGCACAGATGCTGGCTCAGGGACGCAAGCGGGGGTACATCGACAACTATCAGGGAATTCGCATCTCTTCGACCGGACGACGCTTTCAGATTCATCGCGCGATCATCTGGAACTTGACCGACGAATCGGGACAAGCGGTGGGGCAAGCGGCGACATTCTCGGATTGGGACTTCCTGAACGACTCGCCGTATTGACGCTGCCTGATTCATCGGGGAGAATTCATACAGGCGGAGGATGTGCTCGTCAGCCTGGAATTCATTGGACCGACAGGGGTTGGTCTGGGGGATTTGGATGGCGCGAGGGCGTTCATCCGTTCGATCCAACCGATGCGCTGTGACCTTCACGAGTGATGCCGTTGCAGTGTGCCCGCCATGCTTACTCCCACTCTGCGAAGTCACATGTCACATCCCACACGTCGGTCTGTTTTGCAGGCTGCTGCAGCGACTTCGGTCACTGGTCTGCTTCCCGGTATCGGTCTCGTTCCTGGTCTGCGGGCTTCAGAGGAGGCTAAGCCCGAAGTCGTGTTAGGGAAGGCGGAGCACTGCATCTTCATCTGGTTGGGGGGCGGCTCGTGTCATATCGATACGTTCGATCCCAAACGGGTCACAACGGACTTCAAGAAGGATGCTGGTTCGGCCTATCCGGCGATTGATACCGCGATTCCGGGTGTGCAGGTGTGCGAGCATCTCAAGCGAACGGCGGACTTGTTCGATCGTTGTGCTCCGGTGCGGAGCGTGCATCATGAAGTGATCGACGAACATGCTGCCGCGGCCTATCGCATGCACACTGGTCGAGCGACAAGCGGGACGATTGTTTACCCATCCATCGGTTCGCTCATCTCGCGCATGAAGGGGCCGCTCAATGAGTTGGTGCCATCGTATGTGGTGATGGGGAATCCCAGCCCAGCCCGCGAACCGGGGTTCCTGGGGGCGGAACATGGTTACGTCTATCTGACGGAAACCAAAAGTGGCCCCAAGGGACTGGTGCGACCAGAACGGATCTCGGATGCGCGGCAACAGCGGCGGCTTGATCTGCTGCAGAAGATGCGGGATCGCTACCTGGAACAGCATCCTGATGAGCCGGCGATTCAGAATTACGTGAAGGCGATGGAGCAGGGGTTCCGACTGGCCGGACCGGAGTTCATGAGCGTGTTTGATCTGGAGTCCGAGCCAGCCGACTTACGCGAAGCCTACGGGGACGAATTCGGACAACGCTGCCTGCTCGCGCGTCGCCTGATTGAGCGGGGCACGCGGTTTTGCGAGGTGTCGTTCAATCTGAACTTTGTGAACGGCACTGGTTGGGATACGCACAACGAAGGGCAACTGAATCAGCACTTGCTCATTCAGGGACTCGACCAGTCGTTCTCGGCACTGATCACCGATCTCGAAAACCGCAATCTGCTCGACAAGACGCTGCTGGTGATTGCATCCGAGTTCGGGCGCCCGGCTCAGTTCGACAGTGGCGGCGGACGCGGACATCATTCCAAGGCATTCACCGTGATGCTTGCTGGCGGCGGACTAAAGACAGGGCAGGCGATTGGCACCACTGATGAACTCGGGATGGAGATCGTTGATCGACCGGTTTCGGTACCCGATCTGTTCGCGACCATGCTGGCGGCACTCGGGACCGATCCGTACGAAGAACTCTACGCCGCCGGGGCACGTCCCGTCCCGTTGACGGACGGGGGCCATCCGATCACCGAATTGCTCGGATAGCGGCAGCAGCCCTAGTCGTGGATCGCTCCGCGATCCAACGCGCAGTTGCCGCGCGATTCGTGCATGCCGGCGTACTGCCTGCATGCGAGATGAATGTCGACGCGAGTGGTGCCGGTGGACGATCCCGCTCAAAAACTCTGAGGGAAGCACATGCTCGCAAACCGTACTGGTCGAATCATCACGCTCGGACTGCTGACTGCGGCACTGGGATTGGTGATGCTCGCCGACTTCTCCGACGCTCAACCGGAGTCCAATGAGCTTCCGGCATTGGTGGGTGATGGTGTCCACGACGACACCGCCGCGCTGCAGGCAAGAATCTCGGCAACGGCTGGGCCGCTTACGTTGCCGCCGGGGCGATATCGCCTGACCGCTCCGCTCGTGGTCGATCTCGAACAGGCCGGACCGTTCGTCCTCAGCGGACAAGGCGCAACGCTGGTGATGACCGCGCCGGGACCGGCTGTACGAGTGAGCGGAACTCATTTCAAGTCGGCCGATCCGCAAAACTACGCACCGCAAATCTGGGAGCGCGAGCGGATGCCGTTGATCGATGGCCTGGCGATCACCGCCGAGCACGCCGAAGCCGACGGCATTGAAGCGGTCGGAACGATGCAGTTGACGATCTCGCGCTGCCATATCCGCAAATGCTGGCATGCGATTCGGCTCGTCGAGAACAACCGCAATGTGATCATCTCCGACTGCCACCTCTACGAGAACAGTGGCTGCGGCGTGTTCTACGACAACGTGAATCTGCATCAGTCGAACATCACGGGCTGTCACATCAGTTACAACGGCGGCGGCGGGGTCGTTTCGCTGAAAGGGAACGTGCGGAACATTCACATCGCCGGCTGCGACATTGAAAGCAACATGACTCCCGATCAGCCGCCAACGGCGAATGTGTTGATCGACTGTCGCGGTAGCGCCTACGGGACCGCCGAAGTCGCGATTACCGGCTGCACGATTCAGCACAATAATCCATCGCCCGATTCGGCAAACATCCGCATCATTGGACGCAGCGATCCTTCACCGAAGCAGGAGCTGGTGCGTGAAGGGAATGTGACCATCGCGGGCAATGTGCTCAGCGACGTGCAGGTGAACATTCACCTGCAAGATTGCCGCGGCGTCGCGATTACCGGCAACACGTTGTGGCAGGGATACCGCCATAACCTGCTGCTGGAAAACTGTTCGAGCCTGGTGCTGGCTGGGAACAACCTCGACCGCAATCCTCGCTACGATTACGGCAACACCGCCGAAGCCAACAACAGCGTGGTCATTCGCGACTGTGAGGGCTGCACGATCTCTGGATTGCATATCACCAATGTCTGGCGCGATCCTGCTGGACTGTTGATTGAGAATTGTCGCCGCATGCATGTCTCAGGCTGCACCGTGCTCGACTGTGACAACCGGGGCGTTTGGCTGAAGAACGTCGACGACAGTTCAATTCACGACCTGTTTGTGCGCGACGATCGTCCCGATTCGAAGACGGTCTCGCTGCAACTGACCGGCGGAACAGGGACGGTGGTGCGAGATCTTGATTTGCAGACTCCGCTGCGGCGGGAGTAGCGACCGACGTTGAACGTTGAGCGTTGAACGTTTAAGGCCTGCGGCCTCGTTGAGGCGTTGCGATGTTGCGGTGGTTTATTGCCGACGCTGCTGCACCTGCGCTGTTCGCCCGGCCTTCCGGTTGTTCCGGATGTAACGAACGGGGCGACGGGGGATGGTTTTCTCATTGCGTCGAACTCATCAGCCGATGACGTGATTGATCGCGCGGTCATTGGATGTGAGGCTGCGCTGACTGGAAATGTGCTCAGGGAATCGAGCCATGAAACGACGGATCGTATGCTGCGGAATGCTATTGGCGGGACCGCTGCTGTGTGTCGCCGCACACGCTCAAAGTCCGCCAGTGCCACCGGAACCGATCTCGCTTGATCCGGTACAAGTGTTTGCCGAAGGGGACGCTCCGGCTCCGTTCGTTGTGCCGCGACATGAGGTTGAGCCGAGTCGTCCGCTGGTCTTCGAAGAACTGGATCTTCTCACACCTGAGGTGGTCCCGACGATTCCGATCTGTCCACCCGCCTGTCCGCCGCCATGTGCCGCGGGCAAATGCTATCGCGGGACCGATCATGTGGGGTCGCTGCTGGGGTGCGAGCAACGTCAATGCTCGCTGGCACATGTTCCGGTATTCGGTCTGCACATGCTGCTCGATGAAACGTTCGGTGCCTGGCATCGTTGCCGGGAAGAATGTTGTCCGCCGATATGCGGCTGGTGGAACGAACTGCATTGTGCCTGCGAATGCAAGTATGTGAACTGGCGGCATAACAGCATGTATCTGGAGGGTTGTATGCCTGAGGGGTACGACCTGCGGGCGTACATTGAACTCGCTCCATGTGCGGACTTGCATCAAGGAACGTTGACGACAATGGTTGAACCGGGCGGCAGTGTGAGCGAATCGATGCTGGTCGATGGCAACGAATTCAAGCCAATCACGCAGGTCTCACTGAATATCGCGCCGGCGTCCGGCGAGCTGCCTCCGGACCGGGCGGCGGAGTCGTTCGATCAGATCGAACCCCGTCACCATTCACAACTGATCAGCCGCAACGTCAATGCCCACACGGTGTATTGGCAGGCATCGCTGCTCAATCATCAGCCGCTGTACTTCGAAGATGTGAACCTCGAACGGCACGGCTTCTCTTTCGGCATCTGGCAGCCACTCGTCTCGGGGATCAAGTTTGCGTCGGTGGTGCCTGCGCTGCCCTATCTGGTGGCCGCCCAACCGCCGCAGACCACTCGGTATACCCTCGGCGAAACGCGACCGGGAAACCACGCCTGCTATGTTCACGAGTTTCCGCCACTAAACACTGACGCGGCGCTGATCGAGGCAGGCGTGATTACCGGATTGTTCTTCCTGATCCCGTAGCGGCTTGGTCGCGTTACAGTTTTACCAGCCGTGAAATCAGAAAGATGACCCACAACGTCCAGATGGATAGCAGCGCGGGCTGCTGCCATTGAGGCGGGAACTGCAGTGCGAGCCAGGGGATCCAGGTGCTGATCAGGCCGATGAGCCCCACCACCACAACCACTGCGGAGATATACAACAGCCGCGATTTGAACGGTCCGCGTTTCGTTAATCGACTGGCGTGCTCGGACCCCATGCCGAGAAGGAACTGAGCGATCTCTTCGTGTCGTGTGCTGGTCAACGCGATGCCGTGATGTCCCTGCAGGTACTGATTGTTCGTGACCACGCGCTGCTGAAAGCCATCAACTCCGCCGGAGCCGAGATCCCACCACAGTGGAATCCAGGAGAGAATGGAACAGAGCACGCCGACCGGCCAGTCCTGGTTCGCGCAGTCGTTGCGGATCTTCCCTGTAATTCGCGATCCCTGGAGCTTGTGCCAGGGGAACGTGCGCGACAGCACACTACCACACAGGTAGAGATTCTTGATTCGGAAGGAGAGGTTGTCCTTCAACGCATGGGCGACAACCCAGGTGCCGTTGCTGTGGCAGGCGACATGAAAGATCGCGCCGCGATGTTCCGCCCGAGCTTGCGTGTAGCGATCGACGAACACCCGCATCGCCCGCTTGCGTGAGGTTCGATACAGGAACTGCAGGGCCGTGAAATAGCCATAGGTCACCGGGACGATGATCGCTTCGGGAGAGAGCCGCTGAATCTCGGCTCCCAGCGTCGCCTGCCATTCGGCAAAGTCCCGGATGCCATGGACGAGGAACACCACCTGGCGTGGGTGACGCGATGCCGCTGGAGCAAACCTGGGTGACTCAATGGTTCGTTCCACAGTTGCTTCGAATCCGCCTTGCGGCCCTGGAAGCTCAGTGGGCTGCGCCCAGCCGATCGTTTTCGGTTGCGTCAGTCCAGCGACGATGGCCGCCTTGAGTTCCTGCATCGCGGCCAGGGCTTTGGGAGAGGTCTTGGTTTCATCCTTGAGGATTAGAGTGAAATGTCCGTGCCCAACATTTGGCACGACCTTCTT
>JAGQQB010000659.1 GCA_020426425.1 Planctomycetaceae bacterium
GAACGACTCCCAATTCGCCAGGGGTATTCACCGGTCAGCAACCCATATCGCGAAGGCGTGCAGACTGCCGATGGCGAATGGGCGTCGGTGAAGAGACGCCCCTCTTTCGCCAGGCGATCAATATTCGGTGTCTTGATTTTCGTTGCGCCGAAGCAGGAGAGATCGCCATAGCCGAGATCGTCCGCGTAGATCAGGATGAGGACGTTCGGACGCGCTGCCGCGTGGGCCGTGGTGGCTGCGAGAGACAGGTTCGCGACAAACAAACCGAGTAGTACCAGGAGGCGGTTCGGGCTGAGCATGCGGCGTCTCCATTGCAAAGTTGTGGTGTGAACGTTTGGGCGATGACTTGATCGAAGTGAGGCCTCACATCCCGGCGGTCAGTGCCTCCAGATGTCGGCTGAAGTGATCTGCCAGCACCTCGCGATAGGTCCCAGGATGTGCTTCCAGCACCTTTCGTACTGCGGGGCCGTATTCGGGATGCGTGAGCGTGGAACCAAATGTGCAGTGCATGATTTGCCGCCCCGGCGCGGTGAAGCCCACGCCAGCGGGAACATCGGACCAGCATTCCAGATACGTCTGTTCGAGTTGCTCAGCGGTCAGGCCGGTTTCGTCGGGAACGGATGCGTTGGTCGCAGAGACATGATACGTCGCCTTATCGACCTCGTAGCGGCTGCGGGCGAAGCGGACGAGTTCGCGGAACAGATCGGCTTCATGTCGGGCGACGACACGCAAGGCTTCGAGATAGCTGGTGCCCGCCGTCTTCACATGGAAGCGGCCTTTGGTCGCGCGGGCGAGCGCAGTGTACATCGACAATTTGTCAGATCCGGAGTGCAGGCTCAGCTTGTACGGGCCAAGCAGTTCGGCAATGGCAGCGTGATCGTTGAGTGAGGATTGCAGCGCGGCGAGATCCCCTTTGTAGTCAACCCCTTTCTCCAGTTCGCCAATGAAACGCGGCGCAAGGCTGACCAGTTTCATGCCTCCTTTGAGGCACTGGTCGGCGATGATGTAGTGCTCGGCAAGTGTGGTCGGCTGATCGGTCTCGTCGACGGAGAGTTCAATTTCGTAGTCGGCGTTTTTGGCGGCATGGACCTGGGCGATATAGTCCCCCAGTCGCAGGGCGGACTGAATCGCCCGTCCATACTTCACCGCCGCCCGCAGGCAGGCTTGCTCGGTAAGTTCGATGGTTGTTCCGGTCGGTAGCGTGATTGACGTTCCACGATAGTTCTCGACCCACGGAGCTGAGTCCCGAGCGGAGGCGAACTTCTCACGCAGCGTCGCTTCGTTGTAGTCATCGGCCTGCTGATCGACATCGCCGGAAGGATCGATCGTAAAGAAGGTGAAGCCGACAGCTGCGGTCACGTCGACATCCTGCGGCGTCTTCAGGTGGTCGGCATCGGCTCCGATTGCCCCCGTCCAGCCAGCGGCGGCGGCACCTTGCAGCGCATCGTCCATCACCTGTCGTGGCGTACGATTCGTGCGGAACATTTCCCGAATCGACTGCTGCGGAAAGATTGGCGCAATCCCTTGTCCCGCCTGCTGCATCGCGGCGACATGGCCGGGCGTGGCGAGACCGATCCGGTCACCAAAGCCGAAGCTCGGTGTAAGGCCAAGGGTGGTGCATTGCTGCGGCTGACTCATGAAGAAATTCTCTCGTGGCAAATGTCGCGTTGTTGCGTAGGCGTTGTTGCGTAGGCGTTGTTGCGTAGGCGTTGTTGCGTAGGCGTTGTTGCGTAGGCGTTGTTGCGTAGGCGTTGT
>JAGQQB010000660.1 GCA_020426425.1 Planctomycetaceae bacterium
TTGAAACTGTGCGATCCGGGTCACGTCAACTTCTTCGCCAGAACTGAGCGTGGCAACCGCCAGCAGTTGAGTGTACGACCAGGGGCCATGCAATGTGACCGCACTGGGGATCACGGTCAGGCCGGTGACCTGGCTGCCTGAGGGCAGTGACTCTGGATCTCGGGTTCCACGACCAGTTCGGGAATTTGCGGGATTGGCCGCGCTGGCGAGCTGCATCCCTTCGACGATGTCGATCGGCGCGAACTCCTTAGTGATCGTCCCTTCAGTGGCACTGATGAGTCGAATCGTCCCATCACTTCCGGCAACGGCAATGGTCGTTCCATCGGGCGCATAGGCCAGCGCGTAGATCCCGGCGGCAATATTCAATTGTTTGAGGACTTGGACATCGGCGGTTACGTAGGCTTCCAGTTTGTCCTTCTCTGCCTGATTCTGCTGCGTGACAACTTTTTGCACGATCCCCTTAATATCATCGGGCAGCGTGGAATCGAATTCGGCACTGTACGTAAAGACCTGGGCCTGGCCATCGAGTGTCGCGGCGCAAGCAATTTGTTTGCCATCTGGCGAATAGGCAACACCGAAGACGCGGCCCTGCATACCAGGGAACTTGCGAATCAGGTTGGCGTCGTCACCAATGACACGTTTGGTGATTCGCTCCATGCGATAGATGCGGGGCACGCCATCGGACCCACCGACGAGGACTTCATCCCGCTCGGGGTGCCGTGCCAATGCGGAAAGCCCCCCCTTGAGTGCGCCAGGGGTAATGGAGGTGACGTTATCAACAAACCGCTGCGTGCCCACTTCGTACAGCTTCGTCGCCATGTCGCGACCGACAGACACGATCTTGGAGCCATCGACCGAGAAGATGGTCGCCAGTGGCCAGTCGTCGTGAGCCCCGTTGAAGAACACCTGTTCGCCCGTCTGCGTGTTGTAGCCCCGCACCACGTTGTCTGGACAGCCGACCGCGACGAGCGTTCCATCTGGCGACCAGCTGGCGCCGTAGATGGTGTCGAATGCAGCGGAGATCGAGTGGGCGAGGTGGATGGTTTCCTGCGTAATATCGAGCTTCGCTGGCGGTGTTGCCTCGGCAGTCGCTGCAGCAGCCTCAGTCGACTCGGCTGCTTTTTCTTCCTCTGCGATTGGCTCGGTGATGGCGGCGTTCTGTGGTACCAGATTCCAGATTTGCAGTTCTCCCAACCGACCAGGATTCCCGCCAGCGACGGCGAGGCGTCGACCATCAGGCGAGAAGGCGACAGTTTCGATCCGCTCTGACATTCCGACCAAGCGTGCGACCAGGCCCGAACCATCAGCCCGATGCAACAGGACTTCGTGGAACCCGGCGACGGCAATCAACTGACCATCTGGCGAGTACGTCAGCGAGGTCACCACCGGCGGACGCGTATAAACAGGCAGATGTTCTTGATCGTACTCACGCCGGGCATTCTCTGGAGTGTCGTCCACTGCTCCTTCGGCAATCCAACGGCGGATGAGATCGATCTCGTCCGGCTTCAAAGCGGGCTTGCCTTTGGGCATTTCTGCCTGACCGTCGTCACCTGGTGTGATCTCCGCGATCAGATAACTCTCGTCCGGCTTGCCCGGGACGATGGCAGCTTCTCCACTTTCGCCCGCGTGCAGCAGGTTTGCGACGTTGGTCATTATATAGTCCCCACCAGCTTTGGCGGGTTGATGGCATCCCTGGCAATGTGCCTGAA
>JAGQQB010000661.1 GCA_020426425.1 Planctomycetaceae bacterium
CGATTCGGCAGGATACTTCGCCAGATACTCGCTTGGCGACTGCCGAGGATCGTGCGGCGCATTGAACGCGATGTACATGAAGAACGGGCTCTGCCGCTCGCGAGCATCTTGCAGATAATCGATGGCGTCGTCGGCCACGATCTCACTCCAATGCTTGCCCCCTTCCCAGAACCCGCCGAACTTCGGATCGGCCGGATCCCAGGGATCTGGCTGACCAGGATGCGGTCGGTTGTAGCCATCTGGTGTTTGCTTCGGCATTCCCGGACGGATGTGCCGCGCGACATCAAACGCCTTCGCGGCATCGACCGAGACATGCCATTTGCCGGTCATGTACGTGCGATAACCGGCCTGTTTGAGCTGTTCGGACCAGAACCGCCCCGCCTGTCGTTCCTGCTCCAGCACCTTGCCGTTACTGACCGCATGGGCATGCCAGATATATCGGCCAGTGTTGAGCATGGTCCGACTGGCGACGCAAATCGCCCCGTTCCAGCCCCCCATGTTGTAGCAGCGGCTGAACGTCGTCCCCCGGTTGACCAGTCGATCGAGATTGGGGGTCTCGATTTCCTCGTACCCGTAGGCCCGAATCGTTTGATAGCACTGATCGTCAGCAAACAAGAACAGGACGTTCGGTCGCTCCGCTCCGCGCACAACGCCTGCGGCCACAAGCAGCCACAACAGCGACAACACAGGCAGTGATCGACAACGAACATTCATGCAACCAACTCCAGTACTCAAGAGCAGGAATCGACTCCCACCGGCCTATCTCTGGCGGCGGACTCTTTCCGAGTTGTAAGATCAAGCGTCGCAGGACGCAACCGGGCGTGCGATGAACGTCTCGAACCAGAGCACGAACACGCGAACAATGGGACATCCGCCCCGAGTCCAGAGAAGTCACGGGTAGTCCGCTTGATATTCGAACCGCAACCAATCGTGACAGCATCCGCAAGACTCCCTGTCGCTCTGATGTACGTATGCCATTCAAATGAGCCCCCCGTCGTACACCGAAACGGACAAATGAACTCGCCGATTCCATCTGACCAACCGTCGGTGGCGACCTCACGCACACGTGTGGCGCAGGGGATGATTTGGACCGGTCGTCTACTGCTGCTGGCGTCCATCCTGGGGCCGGTCGCGACCGTATTGCAGATCGTGCAGGCGTTCGACGCCGTCGCGAATGATCCCGACCGTCCAAACACTGCTGATTTGGCGGTCAGGATCAACGAATCACTGTTGCCCTCACTGATCGCGGCCCCGGTCGCGCTGGTTGCAATCTCAATCGTCACACTCGGATTCATTCTCCGCAGACCGGAGAACACACCTCCCCCGCAGTCAACCGAAGAGCACTAACAGCTCGCGTCCCGCAGCAATCAGCAATCAGCAATCAGCAGTCAGCAGTCAGCAGTCCTCGATCCTCCCACAACGACTCCAACTCGTGGCCAACGGCGAAGTGTCTACAGCCACTCACGGAGGATCATACCCGCCGCGATGAAATGGATGGCATTTCAGGATGCGCCAGATGCCCATCCAAGCGCCTTTCCAGGGGCCGTGTTTCTGCACCGCTGCGATGAAATAGCGGCTGCAGGTCGGTTGGAAGCGGCAGTGCCCCCCCAGGAAAGGACCGAGGGTGATCTGGTAGAGCCGCACCAAGGCGATCAGCAACAGGGAAAGGCCGCGATTGATCCAACGCATCACATCGAGACCGGTA
>JAGQQB010000662.1 GCA_020426425.1 Planctomycetaceae bacterium
CGCCACCCAGTCGCTGCCTGTCATCCCACCAGCGGTCGCACTGGCGGAGGCGTTGCCTCGATGAACGTTGACAGACCTGTGGCCCTCGTTGAAGGTTGAACGTAAGATGGTTCGGGGATCAGGGGCGGTGCATTCCGTTGCCCCTGATCCCGCGACCCCTTTTCCCTGACACCTGACCCCCGACCCCCGACGCCTGACCCCTCGCGGCTTGCCGCGCTACGTTGTGGCGGATTCAACGTGTTCGTCGTCCAACTCGTTTCGCATTTGTTGTGGATCGGCGCCATCGCGGCGGGCGACTTCGGCTCGGGAGAGGACTCCGGTTTGGATGAGATGGACATCAGCCATGCGTTCACGCGGTCGGTCACGATTGATCAGTTGCGGGAAGGTCCATTCGGGTCGTACCTGATCCAGGAAATCGGCAGGTAGTTGGTCTTTGTTAACGGCTTCCTGCATCACCCAGCGCCAGAGTCGGTTGAACTCAGCGGCGAAGAACTGCTGTTCGCTCTGGAACAACTTCACAGCGGGTCCTTCGGCGACCATGGTCGATGCGAAGTTTGCGTTCGAAGCATCGGAGGTGAGCATGAACTCTGGCAAACCGGCCCCGGCAGCGACGCGGAGCAGCAGCATGCGTCCAAGTGGGACGGCATCGCCAAAGTTGGTGTTCGGCTGCAGAAACTGAATGTCGGTGCCGTGATTCGTCGTCAGGATGGTCCCCGGTTGCAACCGTTCACGGCGGGGATCACCAGTGCTCGCCTGCCCTGCTCCATCGGCGAAGTTGGCGGCTTGCTGCGGCGAGCCTTGTACCTTGCGCCACAGGACGATGGACGACTGCAGTTTGCGAGCTTGCAGTTCGGTGTCGACCCACTGCTCGAAGCAATCGAGGGCATCGAGCATGGGGGCGAAGATCGTGACGCCCCGTTTCTCGTTGGAGTCGCAGCCGATCCGGGTGTGCTGGACTTCGTCAGCTGGGATTGCCTCGGCGAGTCGGGCGGTCGCTGGATCGACTTTGAGGTACTCGGTTGGCGATTCGACATCGAGCGGGGCGGACAGAATGCCATCGGACTCGGGATGCTCCGGTGAGGAGGCGATCAGTTCGGGGTCGATGAACCGCACTGTCGGTGGCCACTGATCGGTCGAGTATTTTCGCAGGAAGCATTCCCCATCGCGCCAGGTGCGGCGGGCATGTTCGGTGAAGGAGTAGTGCCGCATGTTCGCTTCGCAGAACCGGTGCCAGAGCGAGGTTGCCTGCCGCAGGAGGTCGGGACGTGGTTCGCAGGTGTCATCGATCAGGCGATGATTGAGCGTCAGCCCAGGGCCGGTGACGTACGCCTGCAACAGCCGGAGAATGTTGCGGGCATGGGGATTCGTTCGGGAGAGTCGCCGGGCGCGCTGACGGATGTCTGTTCGCTGCGGTGCGGTGAGGGGCAGCGAACCGCCGGCGAGCTGCCATTGTCCGGGGTCTGCGGCGACCGGTTGATTCGTCTGCTGTTCGGTGAATTGCAGCAACTGTTCGTGGATGCGTCGTTGATAGCGGGCGCGAAGTTGCCAAGTGGTGATCGTGTCGCGAACGAACTGCAGCATGTGGAACGGCTCTCTGGGGCGGAAGGATCGGGACGCACGGAAGCGGGTGCGCGCGTTTCAACTGATTCGCCCCGGTTGCGCGCGGAGGAGGCCGGTTGGCTGTTGGCCGTTGGCGATTG
>JAGQQB010000663.1 GCA_020426425.1 Planctomycetaceae bacterium
ATCGACCGGCAGCGCGGCGATGGTCGCGTGTGCTTTGCTCTCGACATGAGTCTTGAGCATCTCGCGGTAATCCATGCGGTACAGCTGATCGCCAGAGAGAATCAGCACATGTTTGATGCCCGGTTGCTGGAGGTAGCGAATCTGCTTGCGGACCGCGTCGGCTGTCCCCTGATACCAGTCCGCTTCTTCGTTGGTTTGCTGCGCCGCAAGGATCTCGACAAAGCCGCCATTGAAAGGATCAAAGTTGTACGTCTGGCGAATGTGACGATGCAGACTGACCGAATTGAACTGCGTGAGCAGGTAGATCCGTCGCAAACCGCTGTTGATGCAGTTTGAGATCGGGATATCGATCAACCGGTACTTCCCCCCCAGCGGCACAGCTGGTTTGGATCGCTGCGCGGTCAACGGCATCAGGCGGGTTCCCTTGCCGCCCCCCAGAATGAAAGTCACCAGACTGTCCATGTTCACACTCGTTCAGGTTGAGATTCCAGGTCCCGTGATTCAGCTGTAACGCATCAACGTTCAGAGGCGCATTCTGTCATCCCTCTCACTGCGTTGCGAGTGAATAGGCAGCAGACCGACAAAATCGTCACGGATGGAAGCATGCATACCGATTTGCGAGACACTTCGCCCAAGATTGATCCGGGATTGCGTCTGTACCGATGGTAAACGATGATACCGGGTCAACGTCGACACGCGGTCTGCGCCGAACCATTTGTCAGGAAGGCGGATGGGAATATGATCGGGCAGTCCATCAGATCCGCGAGCCAACAGGAATCGGGTAACGCCGTATGTCATCTGGGATATCGTTCAAGTGGGGCGCGTTGAGCATCACGGGTAACTTCCGTGACAACAACGAAGACAATCTGCATGTCGACCCATCCGCACGGTTCTTCCTTGTGGCGGACGGCATGGGGGGGCAGCGGGCTGGAGAGACCGCGAGTGAACTCGCGGTAGAACTCATTTCCGAGAAACTCTCGCAGTGGATTGACTTCGATAAGTCAACTGAATTGGAAGTTGTCGAATCGATCGATCGCTCCGTCAGCCATGCGAACATGGAAATCATGGCCTTGGGCGAACTCGAACCCGACTACAAGGGGATGGGGACCACCATCGTCTTTCTCGTTCGAGCGGGCGGGCGATTGTATGTGGGCGGAGTGGGAGACAGTCGCGTCTACCTCCTCCGTAACGGAACGCTCGAACAGCTCACAGTCGATCACACGGTCACCAATTGCCTGCTACAGGCGGGCACGATTTCCCCGGAAGAAGCGGCCAATCATCGCTATCGCAACGTGCTGCATCGTTATCTGGGCACGAAGGAAGGGAGTGCGGGGACACATCCTCGACAGGTGGCGCCACAGACCGGTGATCGCTTTATGCTCTGCTCAGATGGGGTCACCGATGGCATTGGAGCAGCGGAGATTCTCGCCATCCTCTCCAGCGATAGCGAACCGCAAGCCGCTGCCGAGAAACTCGTCGCCGCCGCGCAAGCGGGTGGATCGAAGGACAACATTTCCTGCGTGGTCGTCCATGTTGTGTAATCCATGACCATGCAGGTGCCCTCGCAGACAGCACTGCCCATCATTCTGGGATCGCGGTCGCCACGTCGCTGCGACTTGCTGCAATCGCTCGTGCCCCTGGAACGCATTCGTGTCGTTCCCCCAGCGAGTCCCGAGGAACCGGGCTTCGACGGGCT
>JAGQQB010000664.1 GCA_020426425.1 Planctomycetaceae bacterium
CCTGTCCTGTATCGCGGCATCCGGCTCAATTGCGGCTATGTGATGGATCTCATTGTCGAGGACCGCGTCCTCCTGGAATTGAAATCAGTCGACGAAATCCACCCAGTTCACGAAGCACAGTTGCTGACCTACCTCAAGTTGAGCCGCTTGCGTGTTGGCCTGCTCGTCAATTTCAACGTCCCTGCCCTCAAGCAAGGAATCACCCGCCGAGTCCTCTGACCTCCGTGTCTCCGTGCCTCCGTGGTGATCCAATTGGAGCCCACTCGTGAAAGTGCTGGTTGCCAATCTCGGTTCCACCAGTTTCAAGTACCGTTTGTTCGATATGTCGAACGAGCGGCAGTTGGGGCGGGGGGGGATTGATCGGATTGGGGAAGACGCTGATTCGAACTGCTTTGTCGAGATCGGTGGGACTCG
Organism: Planctomycetaceae bacterium; assembly: GCA_020426425.1. Taxonomy (GTDB): domain Bacteria; phylum Planctomycetota; class Planctomycetia; order Planctomycetales; family Planctomycetaceae; genus JACKHO01. The sequence goes on from JAGQQB010000664.1 coordinate 415, forward strand.
CAGCGATCGACAGCAGCGGATTCCCGATCATGCAGCTGCAGTTCAGATGTGTCTCGATCAATTAACTGCTCCCGGCACAGGTTGTCTGCAGTCGGTTGAAGAGGTCAGGGCGATTGGCTTCAAGGCCGTCTTCGCTGGCAAGCTGAGCGGCATTCGCGTCGTGAATGACGAACTGCTCGACGCGATGGAAGCACTCGCCGATGTTGCCCCGGCACACAATCCGCCGTATGCCCGAGCAATGCGGCAACTGCGATCGGCGTTTCCAGCAATTCCGCTCGTCGCCGCACTGGAAACCGCGTTCCATGAGACGATTCCCATTGAATACCGCACCTACTCGGTGCCGCACGAATGGGTGACCAACTACGAAGTCCGCCGCTGGGGCTTCCATGGGGCGAGCCATCGCTACATCGGTAGTCGGATGGCACAGTTGCTTGGACGCGATGACGCCAAAATCATCTCGTGCCACCTCGGCGGGAGCAGTTCGATCTGTGCAATGCATGGCGGTGAAAGTCGGTCGACCTCAATGGGCATGACGCCGCAGTCGGGGCTGCCGCAGAACAACCGCGTTGGTGACTTTGATCCCTTCGCCCTGCGACTAGTGAAACGACTCAGCGGCAAGGACTACGACACGCTGCTCGACGAACTCTCCAGCAAGGCTGGGCTGCTCGGCATGAGCGGCGTTTCGAACGACGCCCGGGACATTGAAGAAGCCGCCGCCGCAGGGAACGCGCAAGCGGAACTCGCCCTGAAGGTCTACGCCGCAGACATCAAGAAATACATCGGCCAGTTCCTCGCCATCCTCAACGGTGTCGACGCCATCGTCTTCACCGGCGGCATCGGCGAAAACAGCGATGTCATCCGAGGCCTGGCCCTGTCGAATCTCGACTACGCAGGCATCATCCTCGATCAAACCAAGAACGAATCAGTGAAGGGAGAAGCAACACTCCACGCCAACAACAGCCGCGTCCAAATCTGGACCGTCCCCACCAACGAAGAAATCGTCGTCGCGAGACAAACGGTGGAAGCGTTGAAGGTCTAACGTTGAACGTCTAAGGAGGCATTGAGTGTTTGGATTTGAAAAGCTCGACGCTTGGCAGATCGCGATCGAATATGCGGACCGCGTGTATTCGGTGACGAAGACGTTTCCGAGCGACGAACGATTCGGATTGACCAGTCAGTTGCAGCGATCGGCGGTTTCGATCCCTGCCAACATCGCGGAGGGACATGGTCGGAAGTCGACGGGCGCATACTTAAACCACTTGTCGATTGCCCGAGGTTCA
>JAGQQB010000665.1 GCA_020426425.1 Planctomycetaceae bacterium
CCCGCCACGTTGGCAATCGTCGCCAGCCAGGCGAGCACATCTGCGAACTCAGCCGCCTGTTCCTCCGGCGTCCCCTCCCGCAACGACGCCGCGAGTTCGCCCACCTCCTCCATCAGCCACATAAACGTCCCATCGACTCCGCGCGCTTCGTCCTTGGACGAGTACATCGTGCGGATCAGTTCTTGGAGTTGGGTGAGAGTCATTAGCGGCGTGATACAAGAGGATAGGATACCGGGCGATAGTCCGTACCGACCAAATTGGTTCGTTCCGGCGAGCGGCAGTATGGCATCCCGCATCCGTGACGTCGAATGTCGCCAGCGTCTGGGCTGTTGTCCATCTATCGAGATCTCGCAGCACTCAGTCTCGCGGTGTCTGCATCAGTTCCTCGACGAAGGTCACCGCTTCGGTAAGGGAACAGCCATGATGAGCGCGCACCAATTGAATCGCGGCCAGCCGATCACCCCGTTGGCACAGTTCGAGGATTTGATTGTCGATATCGGTTTCGCCTGCTGCGGCCTGGGACGCGGTACCGTCTGTTCGCTGGACATCGCAACCGGAGAGTCTTCCCAGCAGATCCAGCATGGTGCCCATTCCCGGCTTGATGACCTCCGTTCGGTCGTTCCACACGACGGAAACAGATCGCTCGTCACAACTCACCGGAGAAGGAAAGTACCGCCGTTGACGACTCATCCCCCGCCATGGTGGGCGACGATTTCGTTCCGTGTCGAGCAACTGTCGGAGTTCACTTGGGGTGCCTCCCCGCAGCGTCAGCCGCAAATGTCGTTCGGTCCATTTGCGTTCGCGCCCTCGACGGTGCATGAGGGAACGTGATCGCACCAGTCCTTCGGCCCGGACAATGTCGGAGTAATCCCAGGAGACGACCACAGGCCCGTCATCGGCGTTATGGGTGTTACGGAAGTTGCGAACCATCAGATACAGGCGATTCTCGCTCAGTTTGACCGTCCAATTCGCACGGCGGAACGAGGGAATCAGGTTCACACGAATGGTGAACAGCAGCATGATGCCCGTGAGTAACGCACTGGCCCAGAAGAGGGGTGGCAATCGATGAGTCAGTAATGCCCACACGATGCTGCCGGTCACCAGCAGCAGCACCAGGGGAAGTAGCAGCATGCTCCACCAGGGGGTGCGGAACGTGTGGTTCGCACGCAGATCGGTCAGTTCGCTCAGTCGGTGCAGTCGCATCATGAGGCACGCTCACGCCGGGGCGGCATCCAGGGCGGCGTGGCCACCTTTCACCATCTGCCGCGTCAGCGCCACTTCGAACACCAGGAGCCCGATCACGCCGAACAGCAGCAGCCACCATAGTTCGGTGCGGGAGTTCTCATTCTTGAGTTGCGTCGTGAGATCGTTCATCGTCTCCAGCGCGATGAACCGATCATCTCCAGTGATCTCCGCCCAGGCTGCTTCATCCAGTGGTTTGAGGTTGGACTCTGTCCGATCGAAGTCGACGACAAACGGTTCGCCCGATTCCGCCGTTGTTCCGACTCGATGCATCCGGTACACCCCGGGCAATTCGGTGTTTGCGAACATCGCGGTCGGCTTGCCACCCAGGCTGACTTCCGCGACCGGCAAGCCATCCGACCCAGGCCCGGTGATGGTCCAGTCGACGCTGGTGGTTTGATCCGGCAGCGGCCAGAGCAGGGGAGAGCTGACCTCGACGTTGCGGCCCG
>JAGQQB010000666.1 GCA_020426425.1 Planctomycetaceae bacterium
GGCGTTGACCGCGGTGATGCCGACGCCGTGCAAGCCCCCGGTGCCAACCGCGTACGCCTTGCGGTCGAACTTGCCACCAGCGTGAATCTCCGTGAAGACGACCTCCAGGGCGCTCTTGCCCTTGTCTTTCATCTCCTTCACCGGGATGCCACGCCCATCGTCCGAAACGGAGATTGAACCGTCCCCGTTGATTTGAATGTTCGCGGTGGTCGCGTAGCCGTTCGAGTATTCATCGAGCACATTGTCGGATACTTCCCACACCAGGTGGTGCAGGCCCACAAGATCGGTGCCGCCGATGTACATTGCCGGCCGGTGTCGAATCCCTTCGATCCCTTCAAGATGCTGAATCTTGTCGGAATCGTAATCGTCGGCGTTGGATTGCTTCTTCGGTTCCGTCACAGATTGCTCCTGGACTCACTCTCAATGATGTCTACTGATTGGCCACACCGGCCGGATGAATCTCTTTGCTTTCAAAGGACGCTGTACTACTTCTTGCGACCCTGTAGCTTGAACTTCAAGTCACGAATCTTCAGATCAGGATGCTGCGTTTGCAGCTGCCCCAACAGTTCCACTCGCTGAAACGACACCAACTGACTGAGCAGTGCCGAACTCGTCACGGCAATCTGCAACACCCCATGCCGTAGGCCGAGTACCCGGGTCTGTTTAGCGATCGAATCCCCTGCGATGGCGGACCAGGCATCCCGCAGTTGTCGATCTCCTTGGGCCCGACCGTAACCACGACGTGCGAACAATTCCGACAGCACATCGCCAAGTTGGGCAGGATCAGGCGTGGCGAACTGACCCAACTTCGGTCGCCCGCTGGCGGCGTCGGTTTCGTCGGCTGCTGATCGTCGCGAACTGGTCACGCTTCGCATCCCTGGACAATCGGTCATTCGTGTGCGTCCTGCGGCAATCGGTTTACCGATCCTCATTCGAGAGTGGCATCACGACGTACGTGTAGTTGTCGCCCGACTTGAAGACCGCCGCCGAATTGGGGTCAACCAGATTCAGCGACACTGGCGACGCAGGATCGAGGACCTTGAGGAAATCGGCGACGTACTTGGGATCGAACGTCACCGTGAAGCCATCGCCGTCGTAACCAATCGGCAACTGGATCTTCGATGACCCGACATCCGCTCCGGTACTCGACAGCGTCAAGGTTCCATCCTCGAACCGGAAATCAACCCCGTGACTTTCCTCGTTGGTGACGATCATGGCCTGTCGCACCGCCGAGTGAAACGGTCCGACGACCAGATCGATCGTGATGCCAAACTCCGGTGGCATCACATCCTGATAGCGCGGGAATCGCCCTTCGACCAGTCGGGCGTAAATCGTCGAGAGACCACTCCGAACGAGCACGTCGTTCTGCCGAATCGCGATGTGAATCTGCTGATCGTCTTCGTGAATGCTCCGTTCCAGCAGCTGCATCGCCTTCGCCGGAATCACCGGCATGCCGACTTCCTCGCTGACCGAGCCTTCTGCAGAACAGGTCGACTTGTACACGGCAAGGCGGCGACTGTCGGTCGCGGCGAGCGTCACCTGCTGTTGATCGAGTTCCAGTAGAATCCCACCCAACGCATACCGCGTACTCTCGGGATCGGTTGCGAACAGAGTCCGTTGAATCCCCTGCTTCAGCGCCCGGCCCTGCATCACGTAGTAGCTGGTGTCCTCGAACTCGGGGACGTTGGCG
>JAGQQB010000667.1 GCA_020426425.1 Planctomycetaceae bacterium
GACGCAGGCCGCAGGTCGCGTTATGACTTCGCCGATATGGGCTTCGCCCCGGCAAGTTGAGTTGCACTAGTTGCCGGACAAGTCGGCATCGAGCTGATCACGATGTCGTTCCCCGTCAGTGAAATTGTGGAGGCGGAGCAGGTTCGCAACTCGTGGCTCTACGGTTGGGGGATTCGCTACACCCCGCACGGTTGGCTGTTCAACGTCTCCGGCTTCGATGCCGTGCAAATCAACATGCGGAATGGGCGACAATACCGTATCGGGACTGATGACCCGGTGGGGTTGCAGGCGGCGATTGAGTCCGTCCTCGGCGATGACGATCAGAGATAGTCGTGGATTGCTCCGCAATCCAACGCCCGACCAAGGGACGATCAGCAATTATGGACTCGATCTCAGCAGCTCGTTAGGACGTCAGCTGCCGGTGAAGAGTGAAGTCGTCCGTGCAAGCGGGCCACGGCTCATCGTAAGTGTAGCCCTCCAACATGCAGACAGCTCCATCGCGAATGAACAGCAAGAAGCCTGCGCCGTGCTGCAAGCCTGGAAACGCTGCACCGACATCGCCAATCGTCACGTCAAGTAAGTCGCGCCGCACAGGTGCATCCGCTGGTAGCGCATAGTGAACGAAGAAACCGACGCCCGTGATCTCACGATGAGTGATGGTCGCGTGCGCCAACTGTTGACGAATCGCGTCGAAAGGCTCCCCCGGCTTCTCAAGTATCGCGTCCACGACGGCCTGTTCGAGTGGTGTCAGCATGGTCGAGCGGTGAGATTCCCAACTCAACTCTTCGCACTCGGCGGAGCCGTCGGCGGTTCAAAACGCGGAGCACGGACTTCCTGCACGCGATCTTCCAGCGGCTCAGGACGACGCGATGGGGCAGGGCGGGAAGACTGGTAGGTCGATGCCGTCGACGTCGACTCGTTCATCGCGCTGTTGAACTCACGCTGCAACCCCATCATGCCGCGTTTGAACTCGGCGAAACTCTTGCCAGCCTTGCGAGCGACATCGGGCAGGTTCTTGCCGAACAGCACGATCGCCACGATGCCGACCAGAATCATCTCATACGAACTTACGCCACCGGGCAACATCGTTCAATTTCCTCGCTGCAAAATGATGGATTGTCGCAGGAGCCTGAAAGTGTCGCGGTGACAAACGACCAACTGTCGCCGAACCGCACGTCGTGAGACGTTGGATCGCGGAGCGATCCACGACTCTGGGAATCAGTCCCCATGCGTGTGCTTCTTAGCTGACTCAAGCAGGCTGCGGTCGAGGACTTCGCGGGCTTTGTCGAAGTAGGGTTGCCAGGTGATTTCCGGTTGGCCGTCGCGGAGGCAGTCGCGGACTTTTTGCAGGGTGTTGCGGGCCATGTGCGGGCAGCGATTACAGGCACACGTTTCGCCGCTGTCGGCCATGATGCCGGGGACCGGGATGTACTCATGCTGCGGAGCCGACTGCTTGAGCGGGTGAATCATGGCGACTTCGGTCGCGACCAGAATCGTGCGCGGCTCTTCCAGCGACATGCAGTACTGACGCAGCTTCTCGGTCCCACCGACGTAGTCGGACACCTGGAGAATGTTCTGTGGACATTCCGGGTGAGCGATGACGATGCTGTTGGGGTTTTGTTTCTTCGCCCGATTCAGATCCTGCAGGCTGAAGATTTCGTGAACCATGCAGGC
>JAGQQB010000668.1 GCA_020426425.1 Planctomycetaceae bacterium
CAACGCTCACGACGAAACAGGCTTGTCGCGCTGCGTTCCACGGCGACTCGAAGCCGAGCCACTGCTCGACACGATGACTCAGGTGCTCGATGCGAGTATCCGCTTTGGCGGACATGAGCCGGGGACGCGCGCTGTGCAACTGGTCGGGGTCCGCAATGGCGAGTTCCGTTACGCCCGACCGGAAATGGGAGACGACTTCCTTAAGCTGTTCGGCAAACCGAATCGGCTCCAAAGCTGCGAGTGCGAACGGAGCAACGAGACGACACTCGCTCAGACCTTTGAAATGGTCGGCGGCGAAGTCGTCACCAGGTTGGTGAGCGGCGATGACAACATCGTTGCTACCGCGCTGAACAGTGATCAGTCGGCGACCGATTTCGTCACCAGTCTGTACTGGTCAGCCCTGTGCCGTGCTCCACGCGAAGGTGAACTGCAGTCGCTGTGCGCCCACATTGACCAGTCGCAGGAGCGTCGCGGCGGTCTGGAAGATGTCGTCTGGGCGGTGCTGAATTCGAATGAGTTTCTGCTGAGGTATTGATCGAGTTGAGTGCCGAGTATTGCGAGATCAGGGCCGTGCAATGAGATGACTGTGATGCGAAACGATCACCAGAGAACACAACAACTCACCTCATCACAGCTCGCCACGCTGTGGCATCGGCGCGATGTCGTCCGGGCTGGTGGGGCGGGGCTGCTCGGCCTCACCATGCCGCGACTACTGCAGGCGCTGGATCAGTCGTCGGCGCAAGGGGCCGTCGCGAAGGCGAAGTCGGTCATCTTTCTATTCCAATGGGGCGGGCCGAGTCATGTAGATACGTTCGACATGAAACTCAATGCCCCGGAGGGTTACCGCTCGCTGTATCAACCGATTTCGTCTTCGGTCCCGGGAATGTGGGTTTGCGAACATCTGCCGCGCACATCGCAAGTAATGCACAAGGTCGCGCAGATTCGCTCCGTACATCACACGATGAACAACCACAACAGTGCCGGCTACACGGCCCTCACTGGCGTTGCGCCGCCGATTGACGACCAGCGTCTGCGGGACTCAGTCGAGTTATATCCAGCCTATGGTTCGGTGGTGGATCATCTCGCCCCCAATACCAACGGCATGCCGACGTTCGTTTCGTTTCCATACTCGATCTCCGATGGTTCGATCACACCCGGTCAGCGGGCCAGCTTTCTCGGCAAGATCCACGATCCGCTATTCATCTCGAACGATCCAAACCTGCCTGACTTCCGCCTGCCGCAACTGAGTTTGCCCCGCAACGTCTCGATGGGACGGCTGGAAGATCGTCGCGAGTTGCAGAAGCTGATCAACAATCAAGCGCGCGAACTCGATCAGTCTGCCGCCGCGATGGGACTCGACGCGTATTACGAACGCGCGCTGAGCATGCTCAACTCGACGCAAGTACGCGATGCGTTCGATCTCTCGCAGGAACCCGACGCAGTGCGTGATGCCTATGGTCGCACAACGTACGGTCAAAGCTGCCTGCTCGCGCGGCGACTCGTGGAGTCGGGCGTAAAGTTCGTCACGGCTTACTTTGCTCCGAGCATTGGCGGACGCAGCAAGACGTCTGGCGGTTGGGACACGCACGGTTTTGATGATACGCGGATGTACGAGATTCTGCCGGAGTGGCACTTCCCGCAGACGGAGACCACGCTGCCGGTGCTGCTCA
>JAGQQB010000066.1 GCA_020426425.1 Planctomycetaceae bacterium
TGTTTCGGATTTCGAGCTTCGGATTTCGAATTTCCCGCTACTCCGCTCCCCGCTGATACCTTGGTTGTCCATCCCAGCCCAGTTTGCGATGCAACGTCCCGTAGTAGCTATGGCCCGGCAGGCGGACGAGTTGGAAGCGGCACGGGGCCTGACGAATGGTCAGTGAATCGCCTTGCCGGAACGGCTCCTTGATCTGCCCATCGATCACCAGCATCACCCCATCGCGCGCGTGTGGCAGTCGCACCACGTAGTCCACATCTGCCCGGTCCACGAGTGGCCGCACGGTTAATGTATGTGGACAGATGGGGGTGATCACAAAGGCGTCGAGATCCTGCCGAAGAATCGGTCCGCCAGCGGAAAGGCTGTGCGCCGTCGACCCGACCGGCGTACTCAGAATCAATCCATCGCCGCTGTAGGTCGTCACTTGTTCGCCATTAATGGCGAGTTCGACGTCGATCATCGACAGCGAACCGGCAGACAGAATCGATGTCTCGTTGAGTCCGATGTAGCGATCAACCTGCCCATCCGGATGCCGATGCTCGCATTCAAACATCAAATGCGAAACCACTTTGTAATTGCGGTCCTGGACATGCCCCAGACCGATGGCGAGTTCCTCCGGCGGGAGATCGGCGAGGAAGCCGAGCCGGCCCAGATTCAGTCCGAGAATGGGGATTTGCTGACGATCAAATTGCCGACAGGCGCGCAGGATCGCTCCATCGCCCCCCAACACCAGCGCGAGATCCGCATCAGGTACGTCATGCGCCGACTCGTCAGCAGTCAGTGTCCCGACGATCGTCAGCCCAGGATAGTCCGGCAGCAGCCGACGCAGTTCAGCGAGTGCCCGTTGTACACGACTGGAATCATCGCGTGCGACGATGACGACACGTAACGGTTTGGGCTTGCGTGCCATGACGAACTGCTGCGGCGATGAGATACCAGAAGAATGTGTGAAAAACTCACTGTGAAATCAACGTCGCACCGTGAATGACTGGGCTGACGCTCAGCCATTCACAACGCAGACCTCAATCTCAACTCAACATGCACCGGACTCTAGTGATTGCGGAAATGAACCGATAGGCTGAGTCGCCGAGACAACGAAGAATGGCACTCGATCTTCGGCCCCTGATACTGACACGGCATGGCCATCGCGAATCCCAACAATTCCCACTCTCAACCACCAGCCCAACTCAAGCGCCAGATCGGCGTCTTGGCCGCGTGCCTGTTGGGACTGGGATCGATCCTCGGAACCGGTGTTTTCGTCAGCCTGGCGACTGCAGCCGAGGCGACCGGTCCCAGCGTGCTGCTGGCTGTTGCGGTGGCCGCCGGTGTCGCTGCCTGCAACGGACTCAGCAGCGCCCAACTGGCAGCCAATCACCCGGTCAGTGGGGGGACGTACGAATACGGCTACCGCTGGTTGCGACCGCAACTGGGCTTTACTGCTGGCTGGATGTTTTTGTGCGCGAAGAGTGCCTCGGCAGCGACAGCGGCACTGGGCTTTGCGGGATACCTCCTGCATCTGCTGCATGGCCCAACCGAGTGGCTTGTCCCGATCGCGGTGCTGACCTGCCTGTCAGTCACGCTGCTGACCCTGACCGGCCTAAAGCGGAGCAGTTCAGTGAACACGCTCATCGTCAGCGTGACGATCGGCAGCCTGCTTGCATTTGTGGTGACTGGCTTTCCGGTCGCCCGCGAGAACTCTCCACAACACCTGCGGGACCTGCTACCGAGCACTGCTAACACATTCAATTGGCCGAGTTTTCTCAAGGCCTGTGCGCTGATGTTCGTCGCCTACACCGGCTATGGGCGCATCGCAACGCTGGGGGAAGAGATTCATCATCCCCGACGAAGCATTCCGCGCGCCATCATCGTCACACTCCTGGTCTCGATGCTGCTCTACATCGCCGTAGCCGGAGTGGCGATTGGTTCCGTCGGCGCGAATGGTCTGGCCGCCGGACTCGATCAACAGGCGGCCCCGCTGGAAGTGGTCGCTCAGACATTTCCGGTCGACTGGGTCCAACCGGTGATCGCGATCGGCGCGATGACCGCGATGCTCGGCGTGTTGCTCAACCTCGTCCTTGGCCTGTCGCGCGTCGTCCTCGCCATGGCCCGGCGGGGTGATCTCCCGACACTGTTCGCGCGACTCGACGCCACGGGAACAACGCCTTGGCCCGCTGTACTGCTCGTCGGCGCATTGATCACGCTGCTGGCAACGATCGGCAGCGTCAAGACGACATGGTCCTTCAGCGCATTCACGGTGCTCATCTATTACGCGCTCACCAACCTCGCTGCACTCCAGCTCTCCTCCACCGAGCGGCTTTATCCACGCGTCGTCTCCTGGCTCGGCCTGCTCTCGTGCCTGTTCCTTGCGATCTGGGTGGAGGCTCCCATCTGGGGAACTGGACTCAGCCTGATCCTGCTCGGCCTGCTGTGGCAAAGGTTCATGCAGCGCCGGAATTCATCGGCCACCCAGGAGAAGTAGCACGCCTCTTGAGTGGCACCCACGAAGTCACCCTCAACGCCTCAACGAGGGCCGCAGGCCCCTCAACACTCAACGTGCCCGGGTCAAACTCACGTTGTCCGCTTCACATGTCCCGCGTTAGCCTACGTCGCACACGAAAACGTTCCTTAGGAGGAGACCCCCGTTGCGGCATGTCTGGCTGATGCTGCTGCTCTACGCCGCGATGGTCGCGCAGCTGGCTCAGTTGCGTCCGGTCGTCGGCGTCCCTGTCTGGTGGCTCGATCTCGTGCTGTTGGTCGCGCTGCGCTGGACGGTCCGTCCCGGCGGCATCGTCTGGTGTGCGCTGATTGGACTGGCTTCGGACCTGTGCGGTGCCTCACCACCTGGACTCGGCCTGTTCCTTGGTGCGACCGCAGGCATGTTGCTGTTGCCACAACCAGAGATCACGCGCACCACACTGCCCGATCGCATCGGCCCGGCTCCAGTCGCCATGCTACTAATGCTGTTCCATGTGGTCCCCGCATTGCTGCAATCGCAACCTGCAAGTGTCCTCACCGAATCCTGGACGGCATCGCTGCTGACACTGGGACTGGCCGCTCTGTGGCAACTGACTGCGTCACTCCGTGAGCGTGGCCGCGAACGGGAGTTGATGTCGGTCAGTCGTCAGGAGTGGTAACGCCCGATGCGCAATCAGCCACTCAGTCCGCTCGATGCTCCGACCACATCCTCGTGGATTGACCTCGATCTCCCGACTGCGCGACTGGCACTCCTCGCTGGAATGATGTGCCTGCCACTCGTCGGCGTCGCCTTGCGCATGGTTCAGGTGCAGACCACGCTGGCCGACGCACTCCTCAGTGGCTGGAACAACACGACCGAATCGACGCAACAACTCCCCTCGCGTGCCGGTCGCATCCTCTCCGCCGATGGAGTGGTCCTGGCCGATGTGCATCCTCGCTTCGATCTGCTGGTGGACTACCGTTGGCTGGAAGAGCCGCCTCATCCCGACTGGCTCCGCCGCGAAGCTCTCGCTCGTCTGCCTCGTACCGAGCGTAAGAATGCCGCTGCCCGGACCGCCGCCGAAACGGATGTGCTCCATGACCGAGACGCCCTCTGGTCGCAGCTCTCGGAGCTACTCGCGGTGCCCCCCAGTGAACTGCGGCAGCGCCGGATTGCCATTCAATCGCGCATTGAGACCATGCGAACTGCGGTGGAAACGCGACGCACGCAGCAACACGAAGAGTGGGAGATTCAACCATTACGGCTCGCCGATGGCTGGACCGGCATCTGGTCCACACTGGTTCACGAACTGACCACGCCCCCACGTCGTGATCAGGATCCCATCATCCTGAAAGAGGAGTTGCAGCCGCATCCGATCGCGACGGACGTCCCACAACAGGTGGCCGCCACCGTACACTCACTGCCGCATCGGTTTCGTGGGGCCGAAGTACGCGTGGCCGATGTCCGCACCTATCCGCAAGGTTCGCTCGCCAGTCACGTCCTGGGACTGCGGCGCCCACTGCGTCCCGACGACGAAGCACCGCCTGGCATCACCTCACTCGGCGAGAGTGGACTGGAACGCACCTACGACTTGCGTCTGCGCGGGCAGAACGGCGAACGGCGAATCGTCCGCAACAGACAGGGCGAAGCGATCGAAGAGTCGGAAACCCGACCCGCGATCGACGGACACGATTTGCAGCTCACGCTCCATGCCCAACTACAACAGACAGCCGAGCGACTCCTGGACCGCGCTCTGGAAATGGCCGCCCCGACCATACCAGACGATCCGACCGATGGAGCATTACCAACGCAGCCCCCCGTCGGCGGAACGCTGCTGATCATGAATACTCGCACCGGAGAACTACTGGTTGCCGCGACCGCTCCCAGGATCGATCAGACGGTGCTGCAGCATCCAACCACCGAACAATGGGATGAGATTCAAAACGATCCCCGACGCCCACTCTTCAATCGGCTCACACACGCCGCATTGCCGCCCGGCTCGGTCTTCAAACTGCTCACCAGCATCGCCCTGCTCGAAAGCCAGACGATCACTCCAGACGAACCTCGCTTCTGTCAGGGCTATCTCGACGAGCCAGATCGCAATCGCTGCTACGTTTACCGTCGCTATCAAACCGGGCACGGCGAATTGATGCTGGCCGATGCGCTCTCGCAGTCGTGCAATGTCTACTTCTTCCAATCCGCGCGCGACATGGGCGCAATGCCGCTGGTGACGTGGGCGGCGCGCTGCGGCTTTGGACAACCGACCGGGATCGATCTCCCTGGCGAGGCCGCTGGCCATGTCCCACATCCCGCGCGACTCAAACCGGGCGAACGCTGGTATCCTGGCAGTACGTTGCAGTTGGCGATCGGTCAGGGGAGCCTCACGGCCACGCCGCTTCAGATTCTGAGGCTGGTCGCCGCGATCGCGAACGATGGCATTCTCGTCTCGCCGCGGCTGGTTGGCGGCTCTGATGCGACAGCCGTGCCTGATCCCCTCGTGCCTGGCTCAGGTCCACAGGCAGGCACGCTACAGACGATTCAGGGTTTGCATCTGGAGACACTCACGGCAATCCGCGACGGGATGCGACTGGCTGTGAACCACCCCAAGGGTACTGGTCGACTCGCCTACTGCGACGAGGTCGCCATCGCTGGCAAGACGGGAACTGCCGAGACGGGCGGCGAGCGCCCCGACCATGCCTGGTTCGCTGGGTATCTTCCCGCCGATGCCCCTCGTTACGCTGTGGTCGTCATACTGGAGCACGGCGGCTCCGGTGGCCACACCGCCGCCCCCATCGTCAAACAACTCGCCCAGGAAATGTTCCACCTCGACCTGATCCCCTCCAGCCGCGAATCCCAGGCGCGGCCCTGAGGGCCGCAAGGGGTCAGGTGTCGGGGGTCAGGGGTCAGCGAATCGAAGACCCCGCGTCCCTCCGCTTCCTAGATCCTCATTCCTCCGTCCTCGCTCCTCTCCATGCCTGCCCTGCTCGCCACGTTGCCAATCGTCGTTGTCGCCGTGCTGCTCGTCGGCCTGCGATGGCCGGCCAGTCGGGCGATGCCGTGCTCGTATCTCGCCGCAGCGGGACTGGCTTTGTACTACTGGCAGGTGCCAAGACTGCAGGTGCTCGCGGCGTCGCTCAAAGGACTGATTGATGCCGCAGCGCTGCTGTTCATCATCTTTGGAGCGATCTTGCTGCTGAATGTGCTCAAAGAGAGCGGCGGGCTGAACACCATCCGGCGTTCGTTCACGTCGCTCTCGCCTGATCGTCGCGTACAGGCGCTGATCATCGCGTGGCTGTTCGGTTCGTTCATCGAAGGGGCGGCTGGCTTTGGTACGCCCGCAGCCGTTGCGGTTCCACTGCTGGTTGGCCTTGGGTTCCCTCCACTCGCTGCCGTCGTATGCGGCATGTTGATTCAAAGTACGCCGGTCTCGTTCGGTGCCGTCGGCACACCGATTCTGTTCGGCGTTGATCGCGGTATTCGCAATGAGCCACAGGTGCTGGAGTACCTGTCCAGCCACAACATCGGTAGTGTCGATGCCGCGCTGCATGAGATTGGCGTTCGCGTCGCCCTGCTGCACGGGCTTTCCGGGACACTCATCCCATTGATCGTCGTCTGCATGCTCACCCGCTACTTCGGCCCCAATCGATCCTGGCGCGAAGGATTGGTCATGTGGCGGTTCGCTCTATTTACCGCCTGGGCAATGATTCTCCCGTATCTGCTCGTTGCCTGGCTGCTTGGCCCCGCGTTTCCATCGCTGCTGGGCGGCATGTGTGGCCTGATGATTGTCGTCTTCGCCACGCAGCGCGGCTGGTTTCTGCCATCTGGTGATCACTGGACGTTCGCACCGAAAAGCGACTGGCCGGCCGACTGGCTCGGTGTGATGGATCGCAGCGATGTCCTGGCCGAAGACGAAGGTCACATCACTCCCGTACAGGCATGGCTGCCATATCTGTTCGTCGCGGCGCTGCTCGTGTTGACTCGCCTGCCATCGTTGCCACTCAAAGGCTGGCTCGGCAGTGTCACGCTGCAGTGGTCGAACATGCTCGGCACAGGTATTGAAGCGAAAGTTCAACCACTGCTCCTGCCAGGCTTCATCTTTGTGGTTGTCTCACTGCTCACAATCCCGCTGCACCGATTGCCGCTGCGTCGCTTTGGCACCGCGGTGACCGACTCGGGTCGCGTGTTGCTCAAGGCGTCGGTCGCCCTGATCTTCACCGTGCCGATGGTTCAGGTGTTCCTGAACTCCGGTGGCGGTTCGAGCGGACTGCTGGCGATGCCGTACGAACTCGCGCAATCCGTCGCCGCAAACGTCGGTTCGGCGTGGCCGGTTTGGGCGCCTTGGATCGGCGGCCTGGGGGCATCGATCGCTGGAAGCAACACCATGTCCAACATGATGTTCTCCGCCTTCCAGTTCGGCGTCGGCCTACAGATTCAGGCCGATCCCCTGTGGATCGTCGCCCTGCAAGCCGTCGGTGGCGCCGCCGGAAACATGATCTGCGTCCACAACATCGTCGCCGCCTCAGCCGTCGTCGGCCTGATCGGCAAAGAAGGGACCGTCATTCGCAAGACGTTCCTGCCATTCTGTTACTACGTGCTCGTCGCAGGAATCGTGGGGCTGTTGCTCACTTTGTTGGGGTGAGGGATGAGGGGTTAGAGGTGAGAGGTTCTTCGAAAGAAAACGTCACAAGAACTCAACCATCTCAACCGTGGCGCAGCCGCGCTCAACCATCTCAACCGGCCGTGCAGAGCATACCGCCGACCCAATCCAAACTCTGAACCAGTTCCAAGGTGATCCCCATGCGGCAACTGATGTGCGTGCTGTGCTGTTTGATTAGTGCCAATGTGGCTCTGGCCGGGAAAGAGGATCAGCGACTGGACCTGTATTTCATTGATGTCGAAGGGGGGGCGGCGACACTGATCGTGACGCCGGCCGGTGAGTCCATCCTGATCGACTCGGGCTATCCGGACTTCGGCGGACGAGACCTGAATCGGATTCTGCATGTCCTCAGAGATGTCGCCGGTCTGGACGCGCTCGACCATGCGTCGGTCAGTCACTGGCACATGGATCATTATGGCAACCATGCCGCCCTCGCCGCACAGTTCCCGATCCACAACTTCTGGGACCGGGGCATTCCCGACACGCTGCGGGAAGACAAGCAGTTCGACGAACGGATCGCCAACTACCGCGCGGCCACACAGAACGAATCGAAGTCAGTGAAAGCGGGCGATGTGTTCGATCTCGATTCACCCAAGACGCCACTCAAGCTGACGGTCGTGACCGCCAGTCGCGAGGTGATCGCCAACACCGGCCCGCCGAATCCCTTCGCTGAACTGCATCAGCCACAGGACGATGATGCCAGTGACAACGCCGCGAGCGTGAGCTTGTTGTTTGAGTTCGGCAAGTTCCGGTTTCTCACGTGCGGCGATTTGACCTGGAACGTGGAAGGCCAACTGGTGACGCCGAACAATCCCTTGGGCCGCATCGAACTGTTCATGGTCACGCATCACGGATTGCCCGTCAGCAACAACCCGGCCCTCGTTCGTGCTATCGAACCTCTCGTTGCCGTCACCTGCAACGGTCCGACCAAGGGTGGCCATCCCAACACCATCGCCACCTTGCGCGCATGCGATTCTCTGCAGGCGCTCTATCAGCTGCATCGTAACGTGAACCTCTCGGCGGAGGAGCAAACCCCAGCCGAGTACATTGCCAACAACGAACCGACCGAGAACTGCGCCGGTGTATGGGTGAAAGCGTCCGTCGATCCACAGGGGAATTCCTTCACCGTTCAGATTGGGCCGGATGGGCAACTGCGGACGTATCAGTGCCGGTAGAGCAACTTGCAGATTGCCTGACCACTTGAGTGTGAGGACTGCATGAGTGTCGCACGATTCTCCAGATCGTGCCGAGTCCCTCTGCTGTAGCCATCTGGACGTCCCAGTTCGTTGCTCAAGTTAGACTCAGCCCGACTCGGAGAGTCGGGCGACACTCAGTTACGCTGAACAGTGGATTTCCAAATGTGCCAAACCGAACGCACCCCCGGCAACGGTCCGTTGTTGCCGGGGGTGGTTTGAGTCTGTGTGTGCAGCAGACTGTTGATGAGTTCTGATTGTCAGAGCGGCGAGTGGCACTCCAGCGGTGGCATTCAGAAGGTTACTCCAGACCGGGGATGTCGAGCTTTTCGTCGACGGCAATCTTGCGCAGTTTCTGCATCGCGCGGGATTCAATCTGCCGGATACGTTCCTTGGTTACGCCAAGTCGCGTGCCGACCTGTTCCAGGGTTTCCGGCTCAGAGCCGCGTTCCAATCCGTAGCGATGGACGATGATGTTCCGTTCCCGTTCGTCGAGCTGATCGAGAATGGACATGATCACCTGATGCTGCTGTGCGTTGTTCGACTCGGCTTCGTACTGACTGCCGCGTTCTTCCGGCGAGAACATGAAGACATCTTCCGTTCCCGTCCGGAACCGATCGCGGCGGGTCAGTTCCGTGGGGATCGATCGGGCGTAGTTCTTCATAATCGCCCATGTGGCGTATGTGGAGAACTTGTTCCCTTTCGTGTAGTCGAACTTTTCGATCGCGCGGAACAGCGACATATTGCCATCACTGACCATCTCGAAGAAATTCGCCGTCGGCGTCATATGTTTCTTCGCGATCGACACCACGAGCCGCAAGTTGCTGCGGATGAGAAAGTTCTTCACTTGGACCGCCTGTTCGACGAGCGTTTCGAGCGCGTCGAGTTCCTTGGCCCGCGGCTTGCGCGGATCCAGCGACTCGCGCAACTGGACTGCCTTGAACTTCAGGTAGTTCATCTTACGGAAGTAGTACTGTTCTTCCTCCCGCGTGAGCAGCGGCACAGTGTACAGGCTGGCGAGATAGTGCGGCAGTCCGGGAGGGTCTTTCGTCCGACTCGCCTTGCGTTCCACAACCGGAGCGGGACCAAGGATGACATCCTCGGCGCCAGGTTGGTGGAACTCTTCGCTGTCCATGAAATCGATCTTCTGACCGAGCAGCAGTTCGGCGCGGACCTCCGTCACGATCCGGTAGATGCTGGTCCGCGTGCGGCCAAACCACGTCGCGAGATCGGCAACGGCGATTCCCTGCTTGAACAGATCGTGAATCTCCAGCCGATCTTCTGCCGATAGCGACTCGAGCGCGTCTGGGAAGAGGGCATGCTCTGGATACTGTTCGTCAAACCGCTTCAAGGTGTAACGAACCGTTTCCGCAGCGCGTTCGAATTCATCGGCGATCTGCTGTGCGACTTCGGATGGCTGCAGTCCCTGTCGGGCGAGTTCCCGGGCGCGGCGAACGATCATTTCCCGCTCATCTTCACTCACCTGCGAGAAGCTCGTTCCCCGTCCGATTTCGTCGGCGTGATCTTCGACAAACCGCGAAACCGAGGAAGCGAGAAAGCCTACGCGGGAGCGATTGCCGAACTTGAACTTGCGGCTGACCAGTCCGCGCTTGCGCCAACGGTCAACCGTCTTAGTCGACACATTGAACTCGCGGCTGACGTCTTCGACTGTCAGCACCGGTTCCCGAGCGGACTCGACCGGGACATTCGCGCTCGCCGAGAGATCCTCGACAAACATGCGGAGATCATGTCGCAGCACTTCATCCTCGATCTTCAGATCGGGGTACTTGTCGGGCCGGTAGCCGGTGATCCGTTCGCACAGATCCTGGTAGCCATAGTCGCGTCCCGCTTCGAGGGCGTACAGCAACTGTTCGGCCCGGTCCACTTGCTCCAGTTTGCGATCCATCGGGCTGTATCGGAGCTGATCCGTCAGCTGTCGCAATGCCGGGTGATAGTATCGAGAAACCATCATGACGCCTCCTTTCCTCGCGTCCGCCGCGCGGTCGTCAGCCGGTGCGTCGGAAGTGAAACCAGTCGAGCGGGTTGAAGTTCCGCCAGATCCGTTCCGTTGGCCAACTTTGCCCAGTTTGTTGGAGAACCGGTTGGCCTCAGTTCAATACGTTGCCTTTAGAGCTTCGGATCAGGTGAAAAGTTCGCGCACGATTCGTTTTTTGAAAAAATGACATCGGGCACCCTCTATGGATATTTGCAGGTCTTGTGCCGAAACCTGTAAGAGCAGTGTGTATTGTTCGTAACCTGCTGTCTGTGAGATGGTTAACAGACCAGAGATTCGCACGAACGGAGCCGGATTCGCAGGGGGCAGGTGTCGCTCAACCGCTGCAGGAGCATCCATTTGGAGACAGCCCAGCTTGCCATGTGATGAGAGAGCTGCTGCATTACGCAGCAACTACGTCTCCGATCACGACATTTTGTCTGCTTCCGTCTGACGGTACATATTCCGCGCGAGAGGATCGCACAGGCCGACGTGATTGATGGGGGCGAGCGTTGCGGCGATCTCTTGCTCGGCGAGATTCAGGATGTTGTCGCCGTCCCCATCGTCGGGCGAGCGACTTTCGCTGCCGTTCGACAATTGTTGTAGCGATCGGGATGCGATCGATTCAATCTCCCTGGCGATGGATCGAGTGGCGTCTCCGCAGGCGAGGAACCGTGGGAATGACTCGCCCGTCAGTCGCTCCTGTTCATAGGTCGTGGCGGCGGCGAAGTAGACCATGGTCGCCAGGTTGAAGAGTCGCGGAACGCGCCGGGTCTGCTGGCATAGCGCGACCAACTGGTCAACCCAGCGAATCTCTTCGGGGATGTCGCGACCATATTCCGCGAGGGTACCGCAACGGTCGACTTCTCCGAGCAGTGCGGGCATCAGCCTTTCGATGGCGGACAACGTATGGGCGATCCCGGTGCTGTGCAGGGGATCGACAAAGCCGCAGGTAAACGGCAATAGCGCCCAGTTGTCTCCGGCGGCGGCACTCAGACAGCGTTGCAGGCGACCGATCTGCGTGAGACGCGGCGTCGATGCCGCGAGCCGGGCGTTCGCGAACTGTCTCGCGATGGAAGGATACCGATCCAGCAGTGTTCGCCAGATTGCGTCGGCAGACTGGTCGCCGCGATTGGCGGGAATTCCATCGAGCACGAAGCCTGCACTCAGCAAGCCATCGGCGAATCGCAACTGCCACATCCAGCCTTCATCGAGCAGGTGATGCAGCGCGGCACGATCCGCACAGAAGGGGTACTCGGTTCGCGGAATCTCCAGTTCATCCAGGACATCCTCCCATGGGAGAACATCGTGAAAGTGCGCGAACAGCGCGTGCGATTGTGTTCGCAGCCGATCGGTCTCGTCATCCAAACCCAGCAGCGGGACGAGCGGACTGGTCGGACCGGACGCATCAATGACGAATCGACAGCGGGCGTTCAGTTTGCCGTGGGGATACACACCACGAAACCGCCAATCATCGCCATCACGACAGGCGTGCAGATCGAGTTCCTCGATCGCCGTCGTG
>JAGQQB010000669.1 GCA_020426425.1 Planctomycetaceae bacterium
GTCCGCTCTCACCATGCTGGCTGAATTTGAACGGACTGCCAAAGATGCTGCCGTTGTTGTTGAACTGCGTCCGCTCGACCTTCACCGGCATCGGCTGCCCATGCTCGGCGTTCAACCGCGGCTTGGGATCGAACGTGTCGACATGCGAGACTCCGCCCGACATGTAACAGAAGATCACACTCTTCACGGTCCCAACTGGCGGCGTCGACCATGGCCCGGCCCAACTCGACTGAGCCATTAATCCGGCCAATGCGGTCGCACCAAACCCGGTGGATGTGCGGGTCAACATTTCGCGGCGACTGAGGTACATGGCGAATCTCCGATGGTAGTCGTGCGGTGAGTCCGCTGATGTCACCGTACCCAAAATCCCGAGTGTTGTCAGCCCCGACGCAACATCGGCTCGATGAACTTCTGCACCTGCGTCGCGACTTCATCGACACTGCGTAGTCGGTCACCGTCCAGGAGTGAAATCACCTGCCAATTCGGTTGCCGCCCAGCAATGTCCAGATAGGTCTCCCGTACCAGTCCCAGATAGGTGGCATCGGCCTCCTGCAAATCGGCTGC
Source organism: Planctomycetaceae bacterium (assembly GCA_020426425.1). Taxonomy (GTDB): domain Bacteria; phylum Planctomycetota; class Planctomycetia; order Planctomycetales; family Planctomycetaceae; genus JACKHO01. Next base: position 565 of record JAGQQB010000669.1, read on the forward strand.
CTGTTCGGTGTAGTCTCGCTGCTGCTTCTTAGCGACCAAGGCTTGCGCCTGGGCGACGGGGAGATCGAACAGCAGGTTCACATCGGCCCGGGGCAACTGGTGAATGCCATACTCAATGTGCTCGATCCACTCCTGCACGTCACGCTGTTCCTGCCGTTCGCAGCGTGCGGACTGATGGGCGACATTCGACGCCACATACCGGTCCAGGATGACCGCGTCGTACTCTTCGATGCACGACAGCAGCAGTTCCCGCGACTCCAGTCGATCTCCGGCGAATAGCAGCGAAATCAGAAATGGTGGCAGATCCCACAACTGTCCGAAACGTCCGTTGAGGAAGTCGCCGATCCGCTGGCCAAAGAATGTTTCACTGTAACGCGGGAACCCGAGGTGCCGCACCCGGTACCCGGCGTCGGTCAGCCGTCGTGCCAATTCCAGGGATTGCGTCCCCTTTCCTGCTCCATCGATCCCCTCGAATGCAATCAGCACGTTTTGTCTCTGTCTCGGCTTTAGAATGACCGCTCGGGTCAGGACATCATACCAGGGACCGGATCACACACTACGCACGGGCAAATACGGCATCGCCGCGAACTTCGACCTCGAATACTCGAACTGGCGCGGTCGCAGGCATGCACAAGGGCGCGCCATTTGAGACATCAAACCGCGCGCCATGTCGCGGACACTCGATGCTCGTCCCGTTGAACGGACCATCGGTCAACGGCTGGCCATCGTGCGTACAGACATCTTCCAGGCAGTAGAAGTCGTCACCCGCCCGCAAAAGCAGGGCAGGATAATCGTCCACGAAGACCGACAATCGGCCTCCCGGATCCACCTGTGAGACTTGAGCGATCTCTTCCCAATCCGACATCGATTTGCTTTCCATAGGGCCAGGACAGTGACGGTGTTGGCACACAACTTCAACGCGAAAATGTCGTCGCCGCATCCGGCTTGCATCAGACGGCCAAACCATCGAACGTACTGTAGCACGTTCGGAACGGTCGTTCAGCCAGAACGCCGGAGTTGGACTCGGCATGGTGCGTGTCTGATGAATGTGGTCACCACTTGCGAATCAGGAGCGGTGTGATCAGATCGACGCCGAGGACG
>JAGQQB010000670.1 GCA_020426425.1 Planctomycetaceae bacterium
TCGAGATCGAGTTCGAGAAAGGTCGTGTTGGAAACACCCAGTTCCCGTTGCACGAATCGCGCCCGTTGCAGATGCTCGCGTCTCGCATCAATGCCGATCACATGGCCCACACGGCGGGACAGCGGAAATGTTCGGCCCCCTTCCATGCACCCCAGCTCGAGAACGCGCTTGGCGCAGGGGATATGCTCAATGAACGTCCGCAACAGCGAATCGTCCTCGTCGACTTCGTAACTGCCGCCGACAACCTGGCCGTGCAGACGGAATCGGGTTGTCCACGGGCCAAGTTGATTGAACTCTTGTTTCCAGTCTCTCGTGGCGATCATAGTTCCTCGCGATCGATGGAGGTCTCTTTGTGGGGATGGCTGACTGCCACGTCGATGTCGTCCGGGACCGGTTCCCGCCAGCGGCTGTAGATTTCGGGAAACGCGAGTTGCGGTATGTCGAGTTCGCGGCTGCAGTACGCAAGAATCCAGTCGGTTCGAATCAGACCGTTGCACTGGATGCCATTCCAGAGCGGTTCATGGAGCGAGCCATCAGGGAGCAAGGCCCAAGAGCGTTCGGGCTGCGTCAGGATTGGGTCAATCAGCAATCCCGAGTCAATCAGTCGTTGACCAGCTTCTCGGGTGAATCCCATGCAGCCGCCCTGAATCGGCAGGCAGTCGCCGAACATCGAAAGCGGATCAACGGGCAGATACCGGAATCGGCGATGGACGCGCGCATCGGGATCGATCTTGAACAGGAAGGACGTCCGCATGCCCCACAGCGCGAACATCCGTTCGATCATCTTGCCGCCGTGGAGAAGCGGATACAGACGATCGCAGTAATGCATTTCGACTTGAAACGTGTCCCGGAACGCTGAGTAGCGCGTATCACGGTCGCCATCAGAGACAACGATCACTCTGCAGTCCGGGAAGCATCCCCGCAGATGCCTCAGGCACCACTCTGCTCGCGAGAAATCCTGATAGACCTGCATATGAAACGTCAGGTCACGGTCCGAATACGTCGTGCGCAGATTGTTCATGGAGAGTTGGCCAGTTCGAATGGAAAGGGCTGCCGCATCGCATCGAGATTGAAATCCGCTTCGCAGAGCCTGGATTGACAGCTATGAATTGTCCGTTCGTTGAGTTCGGCCAATTGAATCGGTTCTGGCGAAAGATGCTGGCTCAGGAGGTAATCACGAAATTTGGTGTCATCACCGAGTGGTCGACTTGAGAGCTTGATCCAGGCAGCCCTGAGGCCATAGGAATGGGCAGCGATCAGACCATGCAACGATGAAGAAAGTGCGAAACGATGTTCACACAGCCGTCGGCAGAACACTTCCGGCGACAACAACGGTGACAGGACAGTCACATCGCCAAGGTCTGGCAGCGGTGTCTCGCGATAGTGCGGGATCAGGCACCAATCACGAATCTCGCTTGGCTGACGTGGAAACAATTCCCGAACAAACGCCGCCGGGTCACCCCAGAGTGCGGGGCACTTCACTCCTGAAGCTCGAACTGCCGCGTAGGTCAAAGGCCCACGCACCATGCGAATGTCCGCTTTGCGATTGACGTGGATGTGCCAATTGAGCGTGCCGGTCCCCCACACGACAGTGAATGGGGTCGCCACCTGAATCATGGAGCCGATGGCGAACAGGTGGGGATCGGTGGTGTC
>JAGQQB010000671.1 GCA_020426425.1 Planctomycetaceae bacterium
GATGTTCCACTCTCGCCCGTTCGTGTCAACATGAAGTCTCGTCTCCGCACGCCGCTGTTGACCTGTCTGCTGATGTTCGGCAGTCTGGCTCCATCGTTGGCCGAATCGACGATCGGACGTAAGGTCGCTCCGTTTTCATCGCAGGACTTCCGAGGGAAGGAATATCGGCTCGACGACCTGCACGAGTCCAAACTCGTGGTTGTCGCGTTCCTTGGAACCCAGTGCCCGCTGGCGAAACTGTATTCCGTCCGCCTGCAGCAGATTGCGGACGAGTACGCTGATCGCGGTGTGAGCGTGATCGGCGTGAATTCGAATGTGCAGGACTCGTTGGCCGAAATCGGCGCGTTCGTTCGCCAGCATGAACTCAAGTACCCCATGCTCAAAGATGCGGGTCACGAATTGGCCGACGCATTCGGCGCGGAGCGGACTCCCGAGGTCTTCGTCCTCGATCAGCAACGGGTCATCCGGTATCGCGGTCGGGTCGATGATCAGTACGTCGTCGGAATTACGCGGGACCATGCTGATCGCGAAGACTTGAAATTGGCAATCGACGATCTCCTCGCTGGTCGCCCGGTGGTTGTTGCCGAAACGAAGCCGCTCGGCTGCATCATCGGTCGCGCACGTCGGCCCGACGACTCCAGTTCGGTCACCTACTCCAATCAGATCGCTCGCATCTTTCAAGATCACTGCGTCGAGTGTCACCGCGATGGCGAGATCGCTCCGTTCACGCTTACCTCATACGACGATGCCGCTGGCTGGGGTGAAATGATCGCCGAAGTCGTGGCTGAACAACGCATGCCCCCTTGGAATGCCAATCCAAAGTTCGGGCACTTCTCGAACGATCGTTCCCTGACCGCCCAGCAACGGCAGCAGATTGCCACCTGGGTGGAGCATGGTTGTCCCGAAGGAAACCGGACAGAACTCCCCGCGCCTCGCGAATTTGTCGATGGCTGGAACCTGTCACGGGAACCAGATCTTGTTGTCGAAATGCGAGATCGTCCGTTCCATGTTCCCGCCGAAGCAGGACCGGAAGGAGTCGCGTATCAGAACTTCTGGGTCGATCCAAAGTTTACCGACGACAAATGGATCACCGCCGCCGAAGTCCGACCAGGGAACCGGGCGGTCGTGCATCACATCATCGTCTACGCCCATCCTGAGGGGAAAGGACGTGGTGAGAACTCGTTCCTGGCTGCCTACGTCCCAGGCTTGAGGCCGCAGGCGCTGCCGACAGGTGCGGCCAAAAAGATTCCGGCTGGCAGCTGGTTCCGCTTTCAGGTGCACTACACGCCGATCGGGACTGCTCAGGATGACTTGAGCAAGGTGGGCTTCATCTTCACCGATGAAGCGGACATCACGCATGAAGTTCGCACCACGGAAGTCGCCAACGCCAAGTTCCAGCTTGAACCATTCAAGGACAATCAGGAAGTGACCGCACGGTCGCAGGCATCGCCGGTGCAGCTCAACCTACTGTCAATGTCGCCGCACATGCATCTGCGCGGCAAGTCGTTCCGTTACGATCTCGTATTGCCTGATGGTACCCAACAAACTCTGCTTGATGTCCCCCGCTACGACTTCAATTGGCAGACGCAATATCGTCTCGCCGAACCGTTGATCGTGCCCGCCGGAGCGAGGCTCGCCTGTA
>JAGQQB010000672.1 GCA_020426425.1 Planctomycetaceae bacterium
CTCGCATGGGCTGCGTGGTGTTCCACTACGACATGGTGGGCTACGCCGATCAGCCGGGCGTGCCGCATCGGACCGACTTCAACGACCTCGCCGCCGCCCAGTGGCTGCACAGCAAGATGGGATTGCAGACTTGGAATTCGCTTCGGGCGCTCGACTTCATTGCAAACTTGCCCGACGTCGATCCTGATCGAATCGCGGTGACTGGTGCGAGCGGGGGCGGCACGCAGACGTTCATCCTGTGCGCGCTCGATCCACGTCCTGCCGTCGCGTTTCCGGCGGTGATGGTTGGTACCGCGATGCAGGGGGGCTGCAACTGTGAGAACGCCCACTATCTGCGGGTGGGGCTGAACAACGTCGCCTTCGCCGCCGCGTTCGCCCCGCGTCCACAAGCGATGAGCGGTGCCGACGATTGGACCATCGACATTGAAACCAAGGGGCTGCCGGAACTGCGGCAGGTTTATTCGATGTATGGGGCGGCGGACATGGTGCAGGCGAAGTGCTATCCCCAGTTCGGCCACAACTACAACAGCGTCAGCCGCGAGATGATGTATCGCTGGATGAAGCAGCAGCTCAACCTGCCGGAAGAGACGTCAACCGAGGAGCGGAACTTCACGCGTCTCAGTGCGGACGAGTTGGCTGTCTTCGATGACGAGCATCCTCGGCCCGCTGATGTGCTCGATGCGGCCGCGCTGCGTGAGTCATTGACGGAAGAAGCGGAAGCCGCCCAAGGTGATCTGTTTACCGTGGACGGTCGCAAAAAACTCTCGGCTGCCGTCCGCGTGATGCTCGGTTCGGTTGGTTCGGGCGCAGCTGTGATCGACGTTGAGGAGGCTGCTTCCGAGACGATCGATGGCGTGCAGACTTCCAAAGGGATTATCACTGAGCAAACCTCAGGACGCAGCCTCCCGGCCATTGCCATCCTGAATGAAGAGAAGTTCGCGGGCAAGGTGCTGGTGGCGGCGTTTGGCCAGGGCAAGGTCGGATTGTTTGATGAACAGGGGCACCTGCGTCCTGAACTGCAGTCCCTCGTTGACGCTGGCTACTGCGTTCTCTCGGCAGACTTGTACCTGACGGGCGAGTTCAATGCGGGTGGAAAGCCATTCGCCTATCAGGTCGACACGAACGATCCTGTCTACACCTTCTGTTACAACCGACCACGACTGGCCGAACGCGTGCAGGATCTGCGATTGCTGGTGCAGTCCGTTGCCCAACGAGAAGGGATTGAACAGATCGATCTGCTCGGCATGGAAGGAGCCGGACCTTGGGTGGCGCTGGCTCGGACACAGGTCGATGTTGAGCAGATCGGAGCGACAGTCGTCGATCTGGACGGCTTCGAGTTCGCCAATATCACGAGCCCGCAAGATGCGAACTTGTTGCCTGGCGCGCTGCGGTACGGTCAACTGCCCGGTTTGCTGACGGTTGCCGCGAACAGCCAGATGTCCGTTTTCGGTACGCAGCCGGAAGACTGGAGCAACGCACAAGAGCGATTCGCCGCCGCTGGTGGCAAATTGACAGTGCATGTTGATCCGCTGCCGCTGGCAGAGTTGTCGACGTTGCTGGAGTAGGGAGTTGGTAGCTGGGTAGTGGGTGGTCAAACGAATCGTTTACTTTTGGTGAGGATGATGGCGATGCGAAGTCGAAA
>JAGQQB010000673.1 GCA_020426425.1 Planctomycetaceae bacterium
ACCAGACTCGCCAAGGCAGATGCATGGACATTGCGGGTGTTTGAGGCATTGGAGGAACCACTATTGCTGGGAAGGTGCCTATTGCTGGGAGGACGCCGTGATGAACGTTTGCGTGCGATGCGGGCCGGTCGAACAAACCGCGTTACCACAGGCTCCGCTGCGCCTGTAAGAACTGGGTAACAAACGGATCAACAGGCCGGTCGCGGAAGTCTTCCACGCTACCCCGCTGGACGACATGGCCAAGTTTGAGTAGCAGCAAATCGTGGCCAAAGTAGGCTGCTTCGGTGAGATCGTGTGTGACCAAGACGACAGTTTTCCCCAGCGATCGAAAGATGGTTCGCAGATCTTCCTGAAGTTCATAGCGGACCAGCGGGTCGAGCGCGCCCATCGGTTCATCGAGGAGAATCGCGGGAGGATCGAGCATGAGCGCTCTCATCATCGCCACCCGTTGTCGCTGACCGCCGGACACCTGTGTGGGGCGACGGTCGAGCAGTCCGGGATCGAGCCGCGTCAGTTCGGTCAGTTCGGTGATGCGGTGGTCAATCCTGGCAGCCTCCCAACCCAGTTGCCGGGCCATCAAGGCGACGTTCTGGCGAATCGTCAGATGTGGAAACAGCCCTCCATCCTGCAGGACGAACCCCATTTGGCGACGCATGGCTATGAGGTTGCTCGGCTCCAGGCGTTGACCATTGAAACTGACCGTCCCGGCGTCAGGTTCGATTAAACCGACGAGCAGCCGCAGCAACGTGGACTTGCCGCAACCAGACGGGCCAATCAGCGCCGTCGTTTGACCTGCGGCCAGTTCCAATGTGAGCGGCGGGATGACGGTCTTTCCCTGAAACGACTTGGAAACCTCGTGCAGTGTGAACATGGACGCTCAAAGTGCTCGCGGAGATTGTTGGTGATGAGGACGCGAATGCCCGCTGACAAACGCCGACGGAATCCGCAGCCTATCGACCAGGGCGAGACTCCGACCGAAAAGATCACGGGTTTTCTTGAGAATCCTGCGATTCCCCGCCGGGAGTAATCCGGTATCGCCGCGAAGCGGTGGCGAATGTGCGAGTGGCTCTCGAATTCACAATCGGGCGACAGGTGGAAGCGGCCTCAGTGTCGCACGATTCTCCGAAACGTGCCGAGTCCTGCTGCGACAACCAACGGAGTGCAAACCCTCGTCGATCCCATTGGACTCGACCCGACTCGGAGAGTCGGGCGACAATAGGTCCGGTGGAACACCAAATCACAACGGGTTCTAATAATCCCGGAATGGGCCGCGTGGTTCGGCGGCTTGCATCGTGGCTTCCCACGTGGCGAAGGCGGCTCGTAGCTTCGTGAGTTGCGCAGGGTGTGACTTGGCGAGGTTGGTCTGTTCGCCGATGTCGGTGCTGAGGTCGAACAGGTATTCCTGATCGCCCAGCCGGATCCATTTCCAATTGCCGACGCGCGCGGCGGAGTGGTCGCGACGCTGCCAGAACATTTCCTGACGAGGTGACCGTTCATGTCCGGCCAGGACAGGCAGGACATTGTGTCCATCCAGGATGTGGCCGTCGGGCAGTGAGACGCTCGCGAGACTGGTCACCATCGGAAACAAGTCGAGCGTGGTCAGGAACTCTTCGTTGACGGACTGCGGCGGAATCACGCC
>JAGQQB010000674.1 GCA_020426425.1 Planctomycetaceae bacterium
TAGCTTGGCAAGGCGAAGTCATTCCATCGTCGTTGATCGCTCGGCGATCACACGTCTTGACTGGGGGCTTCGACGTGCACAACCAGACGGCACAGCGGGATCGTATGGTCGATGGCGAACCCGACGTTTGATCGCGGAGCGATCAACGACATTGGGGTTCCAGCAGGGGTATCCGCACCTGCTTCACAGGCTGCGATTACTGTGAACTCGCTCAGATACGTCCCCGAGATTCAGCATTGCAAAAAACGGTAGCCCCCTCGCTGTTGCACAACTTGGCCGCCAACGGCTGCTTGATGCCTTCTTGGCCGATCAGCGAATCCGTCGGGTGTCTACTTCAGCACCTTCAAGACCTCATCTGCCAACGTTTCGTTGGCAGACACAAATCCCCAGGTTTGTTGGACTTTGCCGTTGACCACGGCAACGACAGTGATGTCGGCATCGGAGTTCAGGCCCCAGTTGTTGGGGCCGTTGGCGTCGCCTTCGTAGACGCACCAGGTGGTTTCGTCGAGCATCAGGGACATTTGCGCTCGGGGCAAATACGCCTTTGATTCGTCGACGTTGCCGGTGACCCAAACAGCGACGATGGCCCCTGAGGCGGTGGTGTCCGTCAGTTTCTCATCGAGCGTCCGAATGAGTCGCGCTGTTGGACGCGAGAACTTCTCCGCCGGGACGAACAGATACAGCGTCGGCTTCTGTTCGCGCCGTGTGACGAAATCCACCTTCTCGCCGTTTACTTCCCCGACAACGGCAAAGACAGTGAGCGGCGGCACCTGCTCTCCCACCTTCGGCCCGGACTCGACATCCGCCCAAAGGCCGTTGGCGGCGAGCGCACTACCGAAGAAGGTTGCGACAATGAGCAGGCAACTACGCATAGGACACCCATGGATTCGTGAGACCGGAGAAACCCTGCTGAGCATAACACAGCGGACATGAGTTCGTCGCGTCGGCAATGCAGGAGACCTCAGAATGGGTGCATCCGACAGATGGTTTTCGTACCCGACGCTGCCAGCGTCGGAGTCGATTGTCGGCGGACGTCTGCGGTGATTGGTGGATCTCGCCACCAAACGTCGGACGAACCCCCGCAGGATCCCTTCCGACCGGTGCATTACGCTTCCACCTGGATGCATCGTCCGAAGATCGAGTTGCCGGAAATCCAGCCGTTGATGCGGCCCTGGTTGTTGCCGATCTGGAATCTGCCTCCTTGCATGGCTTTGATCAGGTGCAGGCATTCCTGCCCTTTGACTTTGCACAGCACAATGTCCCCGACCGCCAGTTGTGCTGGATCGACAGGTTCCACGGTGCAGAGTTGGCCGGACTCGATCTTGCCTTTCATGGAGTTGCCGCGCGGTCGAAACGAGACGGTTTCGCCCTGCTGGAGTTGCTCGATGTAGCGACCTGCTGGAGTTGCTCGATGTAGCGAGTTGCCCAACCCATATCGTTAGTCATCATCCCTGTCTATCGCGAGTCATCGCAGCGTGCTTATCACGCGCCGATGTTACCCAAATGGCCACCACCAGCGAAGCTTCGATTTCCCGCTGGAAACTTCGGGCGACCGTTTACGCAATTCCATCCAGACAGGCTCCGCGTCCTCTTCGTCGCTGTAGTCCGTGTCCCGCACCCCGCCACATGCGGCTACAAG
>JAGQQB010000675.1 GCA_020426425.1 Planctomycetaceae bacterium
CCAGGGACAGGTGACGATGCAGCCCCGCAGCATCCCTTTGCCGACCGGGCCACCAGCGTGGGCGCAGATGCCGTCCATCGCGTGGAATTCACCATCGACGTTGTAGACCGCGACAATGCGACCACCAACGGTGAACTCGCGGCCTTGACCGGGGGAGATGTCTTCGATGGGGCCGATGGGGTGCCACATGGGGAAGTTCCTGATGCTCGATGAAGATGGACTGCCGGGCAGCTTACGATGATGTCGTGTCAGGGCCAACACGAACCGAACGGGGCCGTCGGCTCGGCGGACGTATTTCATTGATACGATCACGAAATCGTACGTCCAACACCGCTGGTTGTCGTCCGCTGACGGAATTGAGTTTCACGCGAAGGCGCCAAGCCGCGAAGAGTTTGGGAAGACGTTGGTTGAAGTCCCTTTGCGTCTCCGCGCCTTCGCGTGAGGTCTTTGTCGACACAACACCGACGCTGGCAGCGTCAGGTACGAGGAGTGCGCCGCGCGATAGCAATCTGCGTCTACTGAATGCCGTACTTGCGAGCCTTTTTCCACATCGTCACGCGGCTGAAGCCCATACGACGAGCCGCTTCGGCCTTGTTGCCGCCGGTCTCGACGAGCACCTGTTGGAGTTGCTGCTTCTCGGCAAGTTCGTCGGGCGTGAGATCGGATTTCGGCGATGGCGTGGCGACCGCAGTCGGTGTCACGGTCCGTCTTGGCTCGACAGAAGGGGCCGGGATCGCATCGCGCAAATCCGGCGGGAGATCGAGCAGCGTGATCGTTTCCCCCTGCACCGTAACGAATGCATGTTCGATGGCATTGCGCAACTCGCGGACGTTTCCGGGCCAGGCGTAACCCGTCAATTGCTGCAGCGCGTCGCGGGCGATGCCGGACACTTGTTTCCGATGTGTTTCGCTGAACTCGCGGATGAACTGCTGAACGAGCAGCGGGATGTCGGCCTGTCGTTCCCGCAGCGGCGGCAGCGCGATTTCGAACACATGGATGCGATAGTAGAAATCCTCGCGGAAACTCCCCTGCTTGATCAGTTCCTTCAGATCGCGATTGGTCGCCGTCACCACGCGAACATCGACATGAATGGGCCGCTCATCACCAACGCGGCGAATTTCACGTTCCTGCAGCACGCGCAGCAGCTTGAGCTGCAGCAACGGCGAGACATCGCCAATTTCGTCAAGGAACAACGTCCCCCCTTCCGCCGCCTGGAACATGCCGGTCTTATCTTTGACTGCGCCGGTGAACGCCCCTTTGATGTGACCAAACAGTTCACTTTCCAGCAGCGTCTCCGGAATGGCAGAGCAGTTGACCGCGATAAACGGCTTGTCGCGGCGATCACTCTGGGCATGGATCGCCTGTGCGGCGAGTTCCTTGCCGGTGCCCGACTCGCCACTGATGAACACGGTCACGTCGCTGTCGGCGGCGAGACGGATGCGACGGTAGACCTCCTGCATGATGTTCGTGCTGCCGACCAGACGCTCGAAGGCTTCGCGATGAGTGGAACTCCGCTCCAGGAGCGCGATGCGGGCGTTTGCCTGCACGAGCGAGGTGACATCGGAGAAGGAACCGACAGCGCCGACGTTCTGGCCACTGTCATCGGTCAACAGGCGCACGCTCCCATGGATGTACACC
>JAGQQB010000676.1 GCA_020426425.1 Planctomycetaceae bacterium
GATTCCGTACTCGAACGATATGGATCGTCTGAACGATGTCGGTCCCAAAGGACGCGAGGCATTCTGGGATCCCAAGGTCGAATACTGGAACGTGCCGCTGATGCGCGACCTGGAGATCGTCGAGCGGCCGGCCGATCAGACAACGATCACGCGGCGGTACACCGAGGAAGCAACGAAGTTCATTCGCGACCACAAGGCAGAACCGTTCTTTGTGTACCTGCCCCACAATCTACCGCATGTGCCGTTGTTTCGCTCACCAGAGTTCGCGGGGACCAGTCGCCGGGGGTTGTTTGGCGATGTCATCGAAGAGATCGACTGGAGCGTCGGTCAGGTGCTGAGTACGTTGCGGGACGAAGGACTCGCGGAGAACACCTTCGTCTTCTTCACCAGTGACAACGGTCCATGGCTGATCTTTGATGACCATGGTGGCTCCGCCGGACTGCTCAAAGATGGCAAAGGATGCACCTGGGACGGCGGCATGCGTGAGCCAGGCATCGCCTGGTGGCCGGGTAAGATTCCGGCTGGACGTGTGAATCCCGAACTGGCAACAACGATGGATCTGTTCACGACCTTCGTTTCGCTTGGCGGGGGGACCGTGCCTCAGGATCGGGCGATGGACGGGCTCGACATTAGCCCGACGCTGTTTGCCACGGGTCCGAGTCCGCGCGACACCGTGTATTACTATCGCGGCACCACACTGATGGCCGTGCGGCATGGTCCGTGGAAAGCCCATTACCAAACGCAAGGAGCCTACGGCCCCGATGCGAAAGAACGTGTCTCGCACGATCCGCCGCTACTGTTTCAGCTCGAGATCGACCCAGCAGAGCGTTTCAACGTCGCTGCCGACCATCCCGATGTGCTGGCGGTGATTCAAGGGATCGTGGCTGAGCATCAGTCCCGGCTGGAGATCCCGCCCTCGGAACTGGAGAAGTAGCGGCGGCAATCGCAGCCCGCGATTCGCGAGCATCAAAGCCATGCCGCCGCCGCGGCATGGACCTTCACACACTCTCATTCACGCAAGCAACTTGAACGTAAGCTACTGATTCATCATCTGGTTCATGCGGGCGCGATTCTTCGCGCGGCGGCGCTCGCGGCGACGCGCTTCACTCGGCTTTTCGAAGTACTCGCGACGGCGAAGTTCCTTCTTGATGCCGGAATAGTCACAGAGCTTGCGGAAGCGACGGACCGCTTCCTGAACCGATTCATTGTCCCGCAGACGTAGCTTGACCACTCAATCCTCCCAACGAATGCGCCCGCGCGACGACACTGGTGCCACAGCGGAACGTGTTGTAGTGAAAGGGGTTGCACACCAGCATTGCCCCCAGCGAACAGACCTGTCTCGACACGTACTCTCGGCACGCAGGACGTACTGGTCAGCACTTCATACTTATTTCGACCTCCAAAGATAGTCGCTGCAACATTTTGCGCCAAGCGGTCGGCGGCGATTTGTATTGCCGAATCTGAGATCAGTGGACATTCGCCCGCCATGACGTTGGATCATGGACCGCCCCGGAAGTGGGAAGAGGGCACCGGCACGATGGCCGGTACCCTCTGCTGGGATGCTTCGACTTCTTCGGTTACGGGTCCGTAGTCACTACCAGATGATCGTCACGTTGTGGC
>JAGQQB010000677.1 GCA_020426425.1 Planctomycetaceae bacterium
CACGCGTGGTCGCGGTCCCGCTTTCCCCAGTTCCCAATCGTTGAGCAGTGGGTCGGTGTCAGTGTCCCAGTGATGACGATCATCCAACCGGGGGGCTCGAAACTCGTCGTCGCAGCCAAAACGAACTTCCTTGACCATGGAGGCACTCCTGAACAATGGGGAATCTGCCCCCAGCACGGGGGCAACGAGGGATCTGTGGGAACATCGTGACGCGATGCTTCGCGGTGCGGTGCCTGAGTGGGACGACCTGCGCCCTGCGGCAGCGGCGAGGGGCAACTTCCTGTCGCCAGCGGCTCCTGCCTGCCTCGACTGCTGTTTGGGGCTCCTCCTGAGCGGACACGTACACTACCTGTGAACTGTCCGACCATCCTGGTCGAACCCGGCCTCCCTGCCGTGTCATCGTCACTTGACGGGTTGCGCCGGGCACTCGATGCTCTGTGATCGAGTTTCCAATGATGTCCGCCAGCCCCTTTTCATACGGAACAAGCGGTGCAATCCTTTCACTCCAATCTGAGTGATTTCACTTCAGTGTGTCTGACGTCGGGAGCGCAATTGCCGTGAATGACTCCCGCTCCCCATCACCTGGACGGCCACCGCAGCGGTTCGGTGCGTCTGTGCGATCTGCTTTGTGCGGGCTGTGGCTGGCGTTGCGAACGGAGCGGAACTTGCGACTGCATGGCGTGGCCGCGATCGTTGCCATGGCGATGTTGGTTTGGCTGGGCGGAACGGCGGCGGAATGGGGTGTGTTGATCCTGACCATCACGCTGGTGGTGGCGACGGAAGTGCTCAACTCGTCGATCGAACGACTCGTCGATCTGGTCAGTCCCGACTGGAATGATCAGGCCGGTCAGGTGAAGGACATCGCGGCTGGGGGCGTGCTGCTGACGGCGCTGGCCTCGATCGCTGTCGGGATAATTCTGTTTGGTCCGAAGCTGTGGGGACTGTTGCAAACGTGGTTGGCGTCGTCGGGGTGAGATGGTTCAGGAGGCAGCGTTGCGTGCACGCGACCAAACCACGGGACAGATCGAAGGCTATTGTTCCAGTTGCTCGACCAGCTTGGCGAACTTGCCGAGGAGTTCGATCTCGCAGCCGATCCAAACCAACAGCAGCGGCAACGTGAGCAGCAGGCACCATCCCCAGGCGGGCCAGCGCAGGCTGCGAGTGGCAGAGGCTTGTTCGATCAGCATGGAGCTGACACCGACCGCAATGGGCAGCAGCCACAACGCTGGTCCCAGTCGACCTGCCAGTCGGGTGAGGTCGGCCAGCCATTGCAACCAGTCACTCAGTGCAACGTCGAAGTCCTCAAGCACGACGATCGCTTTTGGGGCGAGCACTTGTAACCAGAACACCCAGGCGATCCACAGCAGCAGCGGGATTGTGATGCGAACCGAGACAACGAAGCGCTGGCTCCAAGATCGTGGCGTTATGGGGTCTGCACTGCAGGGGGAGTCTGGAATTTTGGTGGAAGGTTGAGCCATGATTTTTTTTTTTTTTTTTATGGGACTGTTTCACGATCGTCATACGATGCAACGAATCGTGCCGAATCGGGTGCATCTGACAAATGGTCGTCGTGCCCAATGCTTCTAGCGTCCTTGGCTTCGATCTGATCACACCG
>JAGQQB010000678.1 GCA_020426425.1 Planctomycetaceae bacterium
TTCCTGTGTCGTCGTTGATTGCCGCCGACGAAGTCGCCCCAGTTCGCATGGGGGCTGGCGCGATGACGTTTGACACCGTGCCCGGTTGGGGGCTGGGTGCCGATGGCCGTTCAGTGCTTGGCTCAACGCACGGCTCGGTCGTCGTTGATCTAGAAGGCGCGATTTACACCAGTTCGAGCCTCGGGGTGTTCGTCTTCTCGCCAGAAGGGGAAGTGATTCGCAGCTTCCTGGGGCAGGAGTACAACAACATTCACGACATGGAAATCCGCAAGGAAGGGGATGCCGAGTTTATCTACGGCGCCCGCAACGTCGCTGGCGAAGGGATCAAGTTCGGGACCAAGGAAGGCGAAATCGTGCTCAAGCTGAGGTCCCCGGAAGAGTCGAACCTGGGACTCAAGAAGTTTGCTCCGACCGCGATCACCGTTGCTCCGAATGGCGAGATCTACTTATCCGATGGGTACGCCAGCAATCACATTTTCAAGTACGACGCCGCTGGCAAGTACGTGACCCACTTTGGCACCAAAGGGAACGACCTCAAACAATTCAACACCGCTCACGGCATGACGCTCGACACCCGGTACGATCCACCGCGTCTGCTCATCTGCGACCGTAACCATCAGCCCAAAGGGCGCCTGCTGCACTACGATCTGGAAGGAAACTTCATTGACGAAGTGATTACTGGCCTGGGCATGCCAACGGCCGTTGCCGTGCAAGGAGATTTCGTTTCCGTCCCTGACCTACACGGCCGACTGGTCATTCTCGACAAGAACAACACCATCATCGCCGTGCTGGGGAACAACCCCGATCCCGGCCAAGGCCGCAACTTCAAGGTCCCCCAAGATGAATGGGTGGAAGGCATCTTCAGTGGTACGCACGGCTCCTACTGGGACGCTGAGGGCAACCTGTACGTCCAGGACTGGAACATCTCAGGGCGGATCATGAAGCTGGTGCGCGTGCGGTGACTGAATGGGCGATGGAGAGGCTCTCGTGTGTCTGACCGGCTGACAGTCTGGCAAGGCCCTCGTTATCAATGACTCAGGTCCATAATGTGACCCCAATTGCACACGCACGGCCTATGCGACACGCCCCATCAAAGAGCATCAAAAATTCCGCTCTTGTCAATGGTTGCGTTGAAGGCCGCACTGATCGCGTTCGTGCCAGTTTGGTCGTCGTCTGCGATGGAATCGATCCTCTGATGCTGAAACCGTTCGTAGGCCGCTCGCGGGTTCAGTAGTCGCGCGGATGCCTGTTCAAGCCAACACGTCAATGGCGAGGCCGGAATCGAACAGAACAAAGTCAATTCATGACGTGGATGAAAAGAGAAGCTGCCTTCAAGGTCGAGTAGTCGAAGTACAATCACCATCGTGGCCAGAACCCGCCCCTTGAATGATGCGAACTTCTCATCCGCAACATCATCATCTTCCTCTTCTGCTTCGTCGTCCAGTTGGTTCGCCGCCTGCCGCAACCATTGCGACGTTTTGCGAAACTGGCATCGTCGGCCCGCTGGCAAGGTCCACTCATACGGACTCCAGCGGTAGTCACAGTTCAAAGTCTTCTCGACGTCAATCGCCTTTTCCCTGAACCAGCCCAAGAGTTTTTCATCGCCCAAGAG